>JAQUNT010000562.1 GCA_028717525.1 Elusimicrobiota bacterium | reverse complement strand
GTTCCCGGCCGTCCTCCGCGCCGGCCTTGGGGCTCTCGTCGTTGCGGCCGCGGGCGGAGTCCGGCGCGCGCGCGGCGGGCGGGCGGGCGGGGGGGCGGGAATCATAGTACCGGATCCAATGCCGCACCTCCGGCCTGCCCTCCAGGGAGGCCAGAGCGGCCAGGGCGCGCGCTCTCTGCCCCAGCGCCAGATACGCCACCCCCCGGGACACGCGGGCCATCCGCAGGCCGGGGTCGCGGCGCAGGGCCTCGTCGAAGAAGGTCAGAGCCTGGGCCGGATCGCCGCGCCGCCGGTGGAATTCCCCCACGTGCTCCAGGAGCGGCGGCCACCACTTCTCGACGGTCTCGGGGCGCTCGCCGGGATTCTCCCGCACCGCCGACCGGAGCCAGGACTTGAGCCTGAGGGCCTCGCGCAGGAGTCCGGGGTCGCGGCGGTGGATGGACTCGATGAGGGCCACGACCCGTTCCGAGTACTCGTCCCGGTACTCGGCGAAGGGCTTCCACATGTAGCTCCAGAAACCCTGCCACGATCTGCCCTGGGAGGCGCCCCGGGACTGGCGGCCGACCTCGAGCGGGATGCTCCGGGCCAGCCCCGCCAGTTGGGCGCAGTCGGCCTTGCGGCATCTCGGCTCGGCCAGGGCTTGGGCGATGGCGAGGCTGACCAGAGGATCGGCGAAGCGGCTCCAATGCACGTCGTCGTCCATGATGCCGCTGCCGACGAGGCCCTGGGGCGAGACGGCCGCGAAGGCCCGCTCCAGGTCCGCCACCGGCTCGCCCTCCTCGGCCGCTATGCGCCGCAAGGACCGGTTGAGCTCCGGGACGGGAGCTCCCCGCCCCAGGTTGAACGCCGCGACATAGTGCTCCCTGGCCTGCGCGGAGTCCCCGGCGCGGTCGCGGCACTTGGCGAGGAAGAAATGCGCCATGGCCGCGTCCGGATGGCCGGCCAGATAGCGGCGCCAGAGGCGCTCGGCCTGCGGGCCGTCGCCCGCCTCGGTGGCGGCCCAGGCCGCGAAGAACTCCTCATCCGCCAGCGGCAGGGAGCCCCGCGGCGGCATGTCGCGCAGATTGACCGGAAGGGTGCACAAGACCAGGGGCACCCCGCGCCGGCGCGCGGCGCGGGCCATCTGCCGGATGTTGTTCTCGAACCTCCTGGGGTCCCTCTGGTCCGAGACCGCCCATTCCAGGGCCAGCGCCCCCTCCACGATCTTCCGGCAGAGCCGGCCCGCGACGGGGATCCCCGCGACGGCCATATAGGCCTTGGCCAGCCAGGCGCGAGGCCTGGGCTTGGACTCGTTGACCCCGCTCATCACGACGACGGCGTCGGGACGGTAACTCAGCAGTTCCTCGAGCAGGATCCGGTCGCGGCTGCTGTCATAGCCCGTGGTGCCGCAGTTGATCAGCTCCATCGTCTCCCCGGGGAAGGCCGTCCTCCAGATCTGCGGCAGACGAGGCCGGGTCCCCTCGCCGTCGTAGCGCTGGGCCACGGAACCGCCCAGCACGAAGACGCGGCGGCTCCCGGGGTCCTTCTCCGCGGCGAATTCCTGGGGCCGGCGCCCGATGGGATAGTAGCGCGTGGCGTAGCGGGGCCGGCCGTCGGCGGCGAGGACCTCGACGAAGCGCGGCCGGAAGACGTCCACGTCGAAGTAGTCGAAATAGTCCTCGTAGTTGAAAGGGTCCCGCGGCGCCGTCCGTTCGCCGCGGCAGCCTCCCGCTCCCAGCAGCAGCCCCAGCAGCGGGACCAGGGACGCCGTCTGCCAGGTCCTCATGGCGCCGGCCGTCCCGCCGCAAGGCCGTCCCGGGAACGCAGGGCCGCGATGCGCCGCTCGATGAGGACGACCAGCAGGCGCAGGCGCTCGGCGGCGGCGGCGTCGGGCGTCCAGCCCGAACCGCCCTTGCGGTAGCGCGCTTTGAAGAGGCGCGTGGTGAAGAAGGACCTCCCGGGGCGGCCGCGGTCCCACAGGTCGAGCATGACCTCGTGCCCGTCGAGCCGCAGGCCCAGGGCGATCGCCGGGCCGCCGCCGGAGCCCCGTCCGGCGGACTCGATGACGATGCGGCCGAGCCGGCGCACCGGCCGCCGGCGCAGGAGGCGGCGGACCCCGTCGATGGCCGAGCGCTCGAGCGGACGCAGCGGCGCGAGAGGCTTCGCCGCCGGCGGCCCGCCCGGCCCGGGCTGCGCCGGGCGCTGCGGGCCGGGGCCGGCGGGACCCTGCGGGGGGGGCACGGGGACCGGGGTGGCTTTCTTGACCCGGGCCACGGCCTCGCGCAGCAGGGCCTCGCGCGACCGGGGCGCGGGCGCGGCCGCGATGAGGTCCAGGAGAACCCGCGCCGCGTCCAGCAGCGCCCAGGGCGGGCGGCGCAAAGGCTCGGCGGAATCCGAGGGCTGGTCGCAGTAGATGCGCGCGAAGAGCGCGAACTCGGGATCTCCGGCGAAGAGCGGGCCGGCGTCGGGGCGGACCAGCGCCACGAAGATCCGGATGAGTATGCGGAAGAAGTCGGCGACCCG
>JAQUNT010000561.1 GCA_028717525.1 Elusimicrobiota bacterium | reverse complement strand
AGCGAGACTTTGAACTGGGTGTTGGGATTCTACGTCTTCGGCAAGGTCTCGGGTCTGGCGAGGCTGAGCGGCTTTCGGCCGCTCGGACTGGGCAGGTCGCTGGACGCTCGCCTCGCCGCACGGGCACGGTCGGCGGGCCCTGCCCAGCCTCCGGCCGACGAGGCCCTGCCTGTCGAGCAGCGCAAGATCAAGGAAGTCCTTGGCCTTGGCGCGGACGCGCTGGGCGCGATATGCCTTATCGACGTGCTTCGCGAGGGGATATTCCCGCCCTATCAGTCCTGCATCGACATCCACTTCGCTTACCGGGCCGTGCTCCTGGCTTACGTGGGGACCAACAAGTGGAGCAAGTGGACGGACAAGAAGCCGGACGCGCCGGATCACAGCTGGGCGTGGCTCGCGGCATGGCTGGCCGCCCTGATCCTGGTCAGGGGGGTCGAGTTCATCAGCGCGGACAATCTCGTGGTCATGCCCGGGCATCTGACCGGGACATTGTTGTGGGTCTTCGCCATCTACGGCCTGGGCTGGACCGCGGACCTGGCTAGAAAAGGCGGCCTTGGCGGCTTGGGGCTGGACCTTGGCCAGGGGCAGGCTCCAGAAAAGCCTGCAGCGCCTGTGGAGATTCCGCATCGGCGGTTCCCAGGGAAGGGCAGGGGGGGCGATGCCTGACGAGGTCAAGCGGCCGCCCCTGACTCTGGCTTGGCTGTGGGTGTTCTTGGCTTTCTGGGCTCTGGGCGTGATCTCGCTTTGGCGGGATGTGCCTTTCTACTATGCGCCGCAGCCCGGGGCAGACGGCGAGCAGGCCGCAAGCGAGCCGGCCTGGGGGCCGGCCGCGGTATTGCCTTTTGACGATATCACGGTCGCTGCTCAGGTCGCTGCGGGGCTGGACGGCAGCAGGCCCAAGGTGAAGCCGGAGGCACTGCGCTACGCGGCGACGGAGAACGGCAGGCAGTTGGTATGCGAACTGGGCGCGGATTCGAACCGTCTTGGGAAGGTGGACGGAGCGTCTCTGGCCAAGGCTTTCGCGCGGGAGCTTCAGGCGGCCGGATACTTGAAGGGCGTGCGCTATATCGAGCGTTTCGATGAGCTGCGAGGCGAGAGTGTCCTCGTCAATGGCAGAGTGCTGGAAGCGTCGATGCGGATACTCGAAGACGGCAAGAGAGAATACCAGGTGGAACTGGAGATCTCAGCGGGCGCGGCCCCGGCAGAGGGGATGCCGCAGACGCCGCCGTTCTGGAAGAAGACCCTGCGCGGCAAGGCGCGCTCCGGGGGGGCGCCTTCGGCCTACGAGATCGGAGCCTTGGTCCGAAGGCTCTTGGGTGAGGCCGTCGGGCAACTGCGAGAGGCCCTATAGCGGATCCTCGGGGCTCTACTTGCCGGCCTAGGGAGAATCGAACAGCAGGGCTCTCAACTTCCGCTTGAGCGGAGGAAGCTTCTGTTCGTCCTCCATGTAGAGGGCCCTGGCCATGCCGGTCGCCGCATCCACATCGCGGCCCACCTCATCCACCGCCGCCACAGCCTCCCCGCGCCAAGCCGTAACCGCGGACGGGCACGCCGCGAGGTCCTTCTTGATCAGGTTCAGAGTCCTGCGGGCTTCACGCAGAGACCACACGGATTCCGGCGGATAAGACCCGCGCACACTCTCCAGTGCCACGGTCAGGTCGCCGCCAGGATCGGACCTGTGCGAACCCCCGCCCACCGTCATGCCCCCGACGTTCACGCTGCCTATGTTGGTCCCGCCGATGGTCAGGCTCTCTGTGCCGGGGCGGACGAAATGGATGGCTCCCCCGCCCGACATCGACGTCCCCTCAGGCGGACGCACGAGGTTCTCGAAGAGCCAGCCTGTGGGCGTCAGACCGCGGCCCCGCGGGGTACAGCGCTTCACGGCCGGGTCCTTGCTGTAGCGCTCGGAAAGCTTGGCCGCCTTCTTGTAGACCGCCTCGATGGCCTGGGCCAGCGGCGCGGCGCGCGCCGCCTGGCGGGCGCGCTCAGCCTCCCGGGCCTCCCGTTCAGCCGCGAAGGCATGAGCCACCTTCTGGGCCAATCCCATCGCCCCGCCCAAGCCGCTCTGCGCCGGCTGGGCCTGCGTCGGCTCGGCCCGCCCTGAGTCGCGGCCGTCCTGGGGGATGGCCGACCGCGGCAGCTTCGGCGGATCCGGCGCTCCGGCCCAGGAAGCCGTCCCCGCAAAGACTAAGAGACAGACGGTGCAGAAAATCCGCGGCATCAAACCCCCCACGGGCCGCCCCAGGCCCGACGGAGGGAGTATAGGTCGCGTACCTTGCGCTGTCAAGCCCTTGGGCCGGGAGCCCGGCCTAACGGGGTCCCACCCGCCAGAGTGCCAGCAGGCGCCGGCCTTCGGGGTCCTTGCTGAATCCAGTCACCCAGGCCGTGGCGTCATCGGCGAAAGCGAGAGCGTACGCCCGGTCCTCCCTTCCCTCCGGCGGCCCCGGTAGGACCAGCGCATCCCCGGCCTGCCGGCCCTCCAGGTCGAAAGGCCGGACCGCGG
>JAQUNT010000560.1 GCA_028717525.1 Elusimicrobiota bacterium | reverse complement strand
GGTCGCCGCGCAGCAGCTCCGCGAACGGCCTCTCGCCCGGCCCCGGCTCGCCGTCCACCACCCAGAGCGTCCGAACCGTGCCGGCCAGAGCGCGCGCCGCGCGCAGGCCGGGCAGGAACTCCTCCGCCGCCACGGCCGCCGCGGCCCGGCAGTCGTTGAGCATGTGGGCCAGATCTTCGGCCCGCTGGACCATGAAGTTGAGCGGAACGGCCGCCGCGCCCAGGCGTGCCAGGGCAAAGTAGGAGACCACGAACGGGATGCCGTTGCGCAGGACCAGGGCGACGCGGTCTCCCGGGCCGATGCCCGCGGCGCGCAGGCCCGCGGCCGCGCGCAGCACGCGTCGGCGCAGCTCCGCGCCAGAGAGGCGTTCGTCCTGGGTGGCGAGGCCGCCCCCGCGGCGGGCGGCCGCGGCGTCGAGGAGGTCGTTGAGAGTGCGGATCTCCACGCGCCGGCTAGATGGCCGTGGTGATGAGGCTTTCGGTGGACATCACGCCCGGGACGGCGCGGATGTCGCGCACGATGACGTTGGAAAGGGTGACGAGATCCTTGGCCTCGATGTCGAGCACGAGGTCCCAGCGGCCGAACACCGCGGTGACGTGGGCCACGCCCTCCGTCTGCTTGATCTTGGCGAGGGTCTGCTTCTCCTGTCCCGCCATGAGCCGAACCAGCACGAGTCCCGTCACCATAGGCCTTTTCTCCCTGAGCGCGCCAGCGCTCGTGTGCCTACGACGATAATGAACGTTTGGGAGTATATCAAATTATTGGTATCATTCCCGGCTGGAGACCTCCCGGACCCATGCCCAGGCTCGACCGCGTCCACTCCCGCCGCCAGTTCGCCGTCCTGGCGGCCTTCTATGCCGCCTTCTTCCTGGGCCGCTGGGGCTATCAGAGCTGGGAGCGTCCGGTCCGCCTGCAAGCCGCCAAGTCCGAGTACCTGCACGACGAGTTCGTGGACCTCGCCTTGACCGCCCGCGACGCGGCCCTGGCCGGCGCCTGGCGCTCCGCGCCGCCCGTGGTGACCGTCACCCGGCAGGGCCGGCCGGTGTCCACGGTCGCGGGGCTGCGCGAGGTCCGCCTGAGCCCCGCCGGGGAGGGGCGCTGGTCCGGCCGCTGGCCCTGCCCGTGGAACGCGCCGCCGGGAGAGTACCGTCTGGAGCTCTCCTCCGCGGCCGCTCTCGGGCCGCGTCTGGCGGCCCGGCCCTTCCGCATCGCGCGGCGCACGCCCCAGGCCCTGCCGCAGGGCTTGGCGGTGCTGACCCTGGAGAGCGACCGGCCCTTCACCGGCCTCCAGGTCCGGGCCCCGGACGGCCGGGTCAAGGACTGGCGCGGGCTGGTGGACTGGGTCGAGTACGTGGGAGCCGACGCCTTCTGGGTCCTGGGCGGCCGCTCGCCGGGAGAGAAGCCCGGGGAGGTCTGGCTGTCCGCCAACCTGCCGGTGATCCCCGAACTGGCCCGGGAGTGCCGTCGCCGCGGCATCAAGTTCGGCGTCTACGCGCAGTTCTCCCTGACCATGTCCGGCCGGACGCGCCTGCCCGGCTACGAATACGCCCTGGAGGTCCAGGACGGGCGCGTGGTCCCCACCCGGGCCTTCTCCCTGCGCGAGGACAAGCGCGTGCGCGACGTGGCGGACCTGCTCAAGCGCTTCCGGGACATCCCCGGGGTGGACTTCCTCGGGGTGGACTACATCCGCAACGCCCTGGGCGGCGTGGAGCTCGTCGACGAGTTCTACCGGGACATGGCGGGAGTCGTCTCCCCCCCCGCCGAGTTCGCGCGCCTGAGCCGCGAGGAGCGCATGGTCTACTTCGCGCGCAAGAAGGCCATGCGCAAGGACATGGCCTTCATCGATGCCTGGCAGTGGTGGCGCGCCCACCGCGTCTCGGGGATCATCCGGAGGCTGAAGGCGGAGCTCGGGGCCTCCCAGCCGCTGTGGGCCTTCGTCCTGACCTGGGACAAGGGCTGGCATCACGGGCAGGACGCGGTCATGTTCAACGACGCGGGCATAGACGTCGAGGCCCTGATGCTCTATGAGGCCGACGCGGAGCAGTACTCGGTCCTGCTCTCCGACTGGCACCGCTACCTGGCCCGCGGCGACGCCCAGGTCATCGTGGGGGACGTCGTGGACTGGCCCCTGCACCAGCGCAGCTCCGACGGGCCCCGGGAGTTCTGCCGCCGCCTGGTGCGCGCGGTGGACGGCATCTATTCGGACGGGCCCGCCCGCGGGCTCTTCATCCACGACCTGGAGCGGGCGCTCTGGGGGCGGCTGGGGCCGTGGTCCACGCGGGACTGGCTGGACCAGGCTCGGGCCGCCGTCCGGCATCTGAAATCGCCGCGCCCCAGGAGGTTCCCCTCATGATGGGAAGGATCCGACTGACCCTGGCCCTGTCGGCGGCCGGGGCCCTCTGCGCGGCCGCGCCTGCGGAGCGGCCGGCGCGGGTGGAACTGCGCTTCGCCGCGGGCCGCCGCATCACGGTGGACGTGGCGGACACCCCGGCCGCCCGCGAGAAGGGCCTGATG
>JAQUNT010000559.1 GCA_028717525.1 Elusimicrobiota bacterium | reverse complement strand
GACCCAGTCCTCGGCCTCAGGGTGCTCCTTGAAGTAGTCGCGGATCTTGTCGTAGCTGAGCCCCTCCCGGGGCAGGGCCCCGGCCTTGACCAAGGTCAGGCCCACGGAGTTGTACGGACGGGCGTTGGTCGCGGCGTAGCGGGCCAGGACCTCCTTGCCCGAGGGGTATTTGAGGATCCCCGAGCCCTGGATGTGCAGGTCGAGCACGTCCCACTTGTTCTGCAGCCAGGCCAGCTCCAGCTTCTTGCCGCGCAGGGCCTTGCGCACGTCGATCTCCTCCCGTGTGAAATAAGGGACCACGCGCCGTCTCTTGTCCACGCGCCCGACCAGGCTGTCGCCGCCGTTCTTCACGCCGAAGGCGGGGAGGTCCACCTCCACCATGTCCGGGGGCCGGCGGTAGATGGGGATGGCGTACTTCGCGGACTTCTTCGCCGAGGCGCTGATGTAGGGCTGGTAGTAGGAGGAGAAGACCACCTTGCCCTGGCCGTCCAGGCCCGCGGACTGGAACACGTCGAAGCGGTCCTTGACCAGCCGGTCGAGCTCCTCCGGGGTCTGGGCCTCCGCGATGGTCTTGAGCAGCTCGCGGATGGAGTCCGCGAGGATGGCCGGGCCGTAGTCGCGGCCGCCGATGCGCAGGTACTTGGGGCCCGGGGCCTTGGCCAGGTAGCCCAAGGTCTTCCTGGCGGCTTTGGCCAGGCCGGCCTTGGACTTGAAGGTGTCCGCGAAGGCCGGCAGCTCCTCGCGGGAGAGCAGGCGCAAAGGGGCCGCCGCGGCCGGGGCGGCCTGGGGCTGGGCGGAGGCGACGGACAGGGACAGGCAGAGCAGGAGCCAGGTGGTCATGGGCGCAGTATAGGATTTCCGCCGCCTCCGGACAAGAGATTGAATTCTTCGTCGGGATGTGGTATATTATCCATCTGAATTTGGCTAATTAAGCCTAAAAGATGACACTTAATGGAATGTCAGACGTGCTGCGGGCCTGAGGTGCCATGTACCTGAAATCCATCGACGTCGTCGGCTATAAATCCTTCGCGCTCAAGACCCATCTCGACTTCGCCCCGGGCATCACCGGCATCGTGGGGCCCAACGGCTGCGGCAAGTCCAACATCATGGAATCCGTGCGCTGGTGCCTGGGCGAGATGTCCTACAAGTCCCTGCGCGCCGACGCCATGATCGAGGTCATCTTCAGCGGCACCGAGCGGCGGCCGCCCTTGTCCATGACCGAGGTGACCCTCACCTTCGACAACTCCTCCAGCCAGCTGGCCACGCAGTACTCCGAGGTCACGGTCACCCGCCGCATCTACCGCTCCGGCGAGTCCGCCTACTTCCTCAACCGCACCCAGTGCCGTCTGCGCGACATCCGCGAGATGTTCCTGGACACCGGCGTGGGTGGGGAAGGCTACGCCATCATCGACCAGGGCGGCGTGGACTTCGTGCTGCGCGCCAAGCCGGAGGAGCGCCGCGCCCTCTTCGAGGAAGCCGCCGGCGTCTCCAAGTACAAGGCCAAGCGCGAGGAGGCCCTGCGCAAGCTCGAGCGCGTCGACGCGGACATGGCGCGCCTGCAGGACTCGCTCTCGCTCATCGACGAACAGGTCAAGAACCTCGACGCGGCGGCGCGCAAGGCCAAGCTCTATAAGAAGTACGAGGAGGAGCTCGTCGGCCTCGAGGCCGCCAAGTCCTTGGCCGACCTCGCCGTCTTGGAGGCCCAGCTTTCCGAGCTCGCCGCCAAAGCGGGCCCGGCGCAGGAGAAGCTCGTCGCCCAGGGCTCGGCCGTGAGCGCGGCGGAGGCCGAGGTCGCCCGCCTGGGTCTGGAAAAGTCTTCCCGGCAGGCCGAGCTCACCGCGATCGGCAACCGCATCGCCGAGCTCAAGGGGCAGACCGGTACTCTGGAGGAGCGCTGCCGCGCCGCGGACGCGACCATCGCCAACGTGGCCAGCCGCCGCGCCGTCTGCGAGAAGGAGCTCGCCGCGGCCCAGGGGCGACTCTCCGACATGGATCCGCAGATCTCCCAGGCCAGCGCCGAGGTGGACCGGGTGCGCGCCGCCTTGGAGGCCGCCCAGCACGAGCTTACCGGCCGGCAGGCCGAGACGGACGCCGCGGCCGCGGCTCTGGCCGACGCGGAGGCGGACCTGGCAGCGCGCCGGCAGGACACCGCGGCCGCCGCGCAGGCTTCCTACGAGGCTTCCCGCGGCGCCTCCACGCGCGAGTCGGACTTCGGCCGGCAGTTGACCGATTTCTCCAAGTACATCCACTTCCTGGAGCGCGACCTCGAAGACGAGCGGCGCATCCAGGGAGAGCTCGGCGTCCTCCAGGGGGAGATCGCGGCCGAGGCGGGACGGGCGGCCGCCGCGCGGGAGAAGGCCGGGGGGGCCCAGGCGGCCCTGGCCGACCTGCGCCGGCGGCAGGGCGAGCTCTCCAACGAGGTGCTGCGCCTGCACGCCGAGGTCTCCGGGACCAAGGCGCGGGCCGAGTCCCTCGAAGCCCAGGGCGGGCAGAACCCGTATTGGGTGGGCGCAC
>JAQUNT010000558.1 GCA_028717525.1 Elusimicrobiota bacterium | reverse complement strand
CCCTCAACCACCTGCTCAAGACCGTCCGGCCCGAGGAGATCTACAACCTGGGCGCGCAAAGCCACGTCCGCGTCAGCTTCGACATCCCGGAGTACACGGGAGATGTCACGGGACTGGCCACCCTGCGCCTCCTCGACGCCATCCGCGAAAACGGCGTGGCCACGCGCTTCTACCAGGCCTCATCGAGCGAGATGTTCGGCAAGGTCCAGGAAGTGCCCCAGAAGGAGACCACCCCGTTCCACCCGCGCAGCCCCTATGCCTGCGCCAAAGTCTACGCCTACTGGCTGACCGTCAACTATCGCGAAGCCTACAAGATGTTCGCCTGCAACGGCATCCTCTTCAACCACGAATCGCCCCGCCGCGGCGAGACCTTCGTGACGCGCAAGATCACCCGCGGCATCGCCCGCATCAAGGCTGGTTTGGATCAGTACCTGTACCTTGGCAACCTGGAGGCGCGCCGGGACTGGGGCTACGCTCCGGAGTACGTCGAAGCCATGTGGATGATGCTCCAGCAAGACAAGCCCGACGACTTCATCATCGCCACGGGGGAGACCCACAGCATCCAGGAGTTCGTGGAGGCCGCTTTCGCGCACGCGGGCCTCGATTGGCGCAAGCACGTCAAGATAGACCCCCGCTATTTCCGGCCTGCGGAGGTGGATGTGCTGCTCGGCGATTACTCCAAGGCCGAGCGCGTCTTGCGCTGGAAGCCCCGGGTGAAGTTCAAGGACCTGGTACGCATCATGGTCGACGCGGATATGACGGCGGTCAAGAACGAAGCGCCACGGATTCCGGCGGACGGACTCCTGTTCAAGGGTCCCTCGCGAGCCTGAAGCACAATTCGAGAAGCGGGCCGCCAACAGATGCTATCATAGCCCCGTGAAGCGCATCCTGCGGCAGTTCGCCCAGCGCGAGGCCCACCCCGCCATCCAGTTCATCAAATACTCCATCGCCGGCGCCGTGGCTACCTTGGTGGACGTCGTGGTCTTCTACCTCGCCGCGATCCTCATCCTGCCCGCCCTCGCCCCCGACGACCCGGTGGCGCGCCTCCTCGGCCTGTCTTTGGCCCCCATAGCCGAGAGCCTGCGCTCGGCCAACTACATCTGGGACAAGGTCATAGCCTTCTTCTTCTCCAACCTCACCGCCTACGTCGCCAACTTCCTCTGGGTCTTCACCCCCGGACGCCACAAGAAGCACGTGGAGTTCGCCCTCTTCTACGCCCTCTCCACCACCAGCTTCGTGGCCGGCACCGGCCTGGGCTGGCTGCTCATACGGACCGTCGACCTGCCCACCACCTACGCCTACGTGGCCAACGGCGTCGCGGCCCTGGCCATCAACTACGCGGGCCGCAAGTACCTCGTGTTCAAAGGCTGAGGCGGCCTGATCCTAGGCCGGTCCTAGGACTTTTTAGGCGTTTCTCCTATTGAGCCGCTGGCGGCGGAGACTCACAATGGAGTAGAGGCCGTTCCCGCCATGAGCCAGCATCCGAAGCGAAGCCTCCTTGACTCCATCCTATACGAGTACCGCTGCCTCGGCGTCGTGGAGAAGGACGGCAAGAAGTACAAGAAGTACCAGCGGCTGCCGCGCCTGCGCACCAAGCACAAGCGGGCCATCCTCTACACTCTTCTGTCCGTGCTCATATTGCTCGGCGGGATATGGCTGCTGCGCACGGTGTCCGAGGCGGTGGTCTCCTCCCTGCCGTCAACGCCCTTGGTCAAACCGGTCCAGTAAGGCGAAGCTCCGGGCCCGGCCCAAACGGCGACAGCACAGGCGCCCGACATTATCTAGAATATAGGCCCTGGCGCGAATCATGAAGCCCATGAACGTGCTCGTCACCGGCGGAGCCGGCTACATCGGCAGCCACGCGGCCAAGGCCCTGGCCAAGGCCGGCCACCATCCCGTGGTGCTCGACGACCTCCGCACCGGCCACTGCGCCGCCGTCAGATGGGGCCCCTTCGTCCAAGGCAGCCTCTCCGACGACGGCCTCATCGAAAAGACCCTCCGCGAGCACAAGATCGAGGCCGTCATGCACTTCGCGGCCAGCCTTTTGGTCGGCGAATCCATGACCGACCCCAAGAAGTACTTCTGGAACAACCTGGTCAACACCTTGCGGCTCCTGGACGCCATGCTGGCCGCGGGCGTCAAGGACATCGTCTTCTCATCCTCGGCGGCGGTCTACGGCACGCCCAAGGCCGTGCCCATCCCGGCCCACCACCCGCAAAAGCCCATCAACCCCTACGGCGAGAGCAAGCTGGCCATGGAGCGCGCCATAGCGTGGTACGGCTCGGCCTACGGCATGCGCTGGATGGCCCTGCGCTATTTCAACGCGGCGGGCGCCGACGCGGAGGGGGAACTCGGCGAGGAGCACGACCCCGAGACCCACCTCATCCCCTTGGTGATCCAGGCCGCGCTGGGCAAGCGGCCCCTGGTGGAAGTCTACGGCGCCGACTACCGCACTCCGGACGGCACCGCCATCCGGGACTACATCCACGTGGAAGACCTGGCCGAGGCGCACATC
>JAQUNT010000557.1 GCA_028717525.1 Elusimicrobiota bacterium | reverse complement strand
TCGATCCTGCCCTTGATGGAGACGACGGCCCAGCGGGTTTCCTTCGCGACGATGATATCCATGGCCTCTCCGGTCGGACGCGGAACCTGGCCGCGTCCTTTGCTGCTCTGCTCCCCAATACTATCATTTCGGAGGGATGCGCAGGGCCTCTCGCGCCTAGGACTTGCGGCCCTGCCCCGAAGCCGGGCAAACAGGTACAATAGGAGCGCGCCATGAGCAAGAAAGCCGGACCGGCCAGACCGCCTTGAGCCGCTCCCGGTCCCTGAGGTACGGGCTCGCTCTGCTCTTCCTGTCGGCCGCCGCGCGGTCGCTGGCGCAGGACTTCCCCGGCGCCGCGGAGCAGATCCTCGCGGAAAAGCCGTTCCACAGCGCCACGGTAGGCGCCCTCTTCGTCTCGGTCGCCGACGGCGCCACCGGCTACGCGCGCAATCCCGACCTGCCCCTGGTGCCCGCCTCTACGGCCAAGCTGGCCAGTTCCGCGGCCGCTCTGGCCTTCCTCAAACCTGACTTCACCTTCAAGACCACCTTCTCCGTCGTCAAGAAGGAGCGGGGCCAGGCCAAGCTCTCCGCGCTGGTCTGGCGCGGGACCGGCGACCCATCCATCTCCGGCCGGGGCCGTTCCAGCCGGGAGGAGATCTTCGAGGTCTGGGCCGATTCCCTGGCCGCGCTGGGCGTCAAGCAGGTCAAGCGCCTGGTCCTCGACACCCGCTACTTCGAGGGCCCGGCCGTCCCCCCCTCCTGGCCCGCCGACGAGCTGGCCTACTGGTACGAGGCCGAGACCTCCCCCATCTCCTTCAACGACAACTGCGTGGACCTCGAATTCCAGCCCGCGGCCAAGCCCGGACGCAAGCCCAGGATCGTCCTGGCCCCCGACTACGGCTACCTCAAGGTCAAGAACCAGGCCAGGACCGGCCCGGCCGACGGCCCCTACACCATGGGCGACAACTACCGCCGCCAGCCCGACTCCAACACGGTCGTCTTCACGGGCCTCATCCCCGCGGACGGCCGGGTCCGCCGCGATTTCGCCTCCGTGCACGACCCGGCCCGGTTCGCGGCCGAGACCCTCAAGGAAGTCTGCAAGCGCAAGGGCATCAAGGTGGGCAAGGTCGTGATGTGGCAGAAGGCGGGGCTCAAGGAGGAGGAGCTCTCCCCGGTCATCGCATGGCGCTCCGCCCCCCTCTCCGAGCTGGTCAAGATCATCAACAAGAACAGCCAGAACTTCTACGCGGAGCAGCTGCTCAAGACCTTGGGCCGGGAAGCCTCGGGGCACGGCAGCTTCGCGGCCGGGCTGGAGGCCGTGCGTTCCTTCCTGCTCAAGGCCGGCCTGTCCGAGTCCCAGTTCCATCTGGTGGACGGCAGCGGGCTCTCCGAGGAGGACCGCTTCACGGCCGCGGGAATGGTCCGTCTGCTCAGAGCCATGTCCACGACGGACATCTTCCCCGTGTACTTCGACTCCTTGGCCATACCGGGCGTCGACCGGGCGGCCAAGGGCCTCATGAACGGCGCTCCCCTGGCCTCGGGCATGCGCCTCAAGCGGGGCACCGTGGCCCACGCGCGCAACCTGGCCGGCTATCTCAAGTCCCGGAGCGGCCGGCTCTACGCCTTCGCGGTGCTGGTCAACGGCGAGGGCCTCGACCGGCGCGGCGTGGGCGAGGCGCTCGACCGTCTCTGCCTCGAGGCCGCGCGCCGGCTGCCATGAAGGGCAGGGACCAGGCCGCCGGCAGGGCCACGGCCGCCGGCCTGGGAGCCCTGCTCATCTGGTCCGCCTCGGTGGCCCTCATGCGCGGGGTCAGCGAGAACATCGGCCTGCTCACCGGCCCGGCCCTGGCCTCTCTCATCGGCGGGGTCCTGGCCCTGGTCTGGACCCGTCTGCGCGGCGGCAGCGTCTGCGCCATGCTGGACCTGCCCCCCAAATACCTCTACGGCTGCGGATCCCTCTTCGTGGCCTGCAACGTCGGCCTGTACCTGGCCGTGGGCGCCTGCCTGGACCGGCCCCAGACCTTGGTGGTGGCCTTGGTCAACTACCTCTGGCCCGTGCTCACCGTGGCCCTCTCCGTGCCCATCCTGGGCCGCCGCGCCAAGGCCTGGCTGCCCGCCGCCTGCGTGGTGGCCGTGGCCGGCACGGCCGTGGCCCTGCTGGGCGGCGAACGCCTGGACCTGCGCTTCTGGGCCACGGGCCGGGGGCTCTTCGCTCTGGCCATGGGTTTGGTGGCCGCGGTCTCCTGGGGCCTCTACTCCAACCTGGCCCGGCTATGGGGAGACCCCGAGCAGGGCGCGGTCCCCCTCTTCGCCCTGGCCACGGCCGCGGCCCTGGGCCTGCTCCTCCTGGCGTGCCCCGAGACCCCCCATTGGACCCTGCGCGGAGTCATCGAGCTGTGCACCGTGGGCACGGCCTCGCTCATGGCCGCCTACGCGCTCTGGGACATGGGCATGCGCCGCGGCGACCACGGCCTCCTGGGCGTATGCAGCTATTTCGTCCCGGTCGGCTCCACGGTTTTCTCCGCCCTCTACCTGGG
>JAQUNT010000556.1 GCA_028717525.1 Elusimicrobiota bacterium | reverse complement strand
CCGAAGAAGTAGCGCGTCCGCGTCCCGCCCCGCGCGGCGCGCTCCCATTCGGCCTCGGTGGGCAGGCGCTTGCCGGCCCAGGCGCAGTAGTCCCGCGCGTCCTGCCAGGACACGTTGACCGCCGGGTGGTCGTCCGCGCCCCACGCCGGCTGCTCCGGCGCCGGCCGCCCGGCGGCGCGGCAGAAGCTCGCGAACTGGCCCGCCGTGACCGGGTGCCGGTCCATGAGGAAGTCCGGCAGGACCACGCGGTGCCGGGGGCGCTCGTCGTGGTCCCCCTCTCCCTCGGGCGAGCCCATCCAGAACTCCCCGCCCGGGACGCGCACCAGGAGCGGGCCGTCGTCCGGGCCGGGGCGCGCCGGCGCGCTCATGGGGAGGGCGACGCCGCGCACCGGTAGCCGCGGTTATCGGACCCGTGGTCGGGGGAGAACTTCTCCCGGAAGGTCGCGGCCAATTGCTGCCAGGGGCTGTCCCAGGCGCCGCCGCGCATGACCCGCTCCTCCCCGGAGGGCGGGCCGGGCGGGTCCTGCTTGGGGCTTTGTTCGTAGTAGCGTTCCGAATACCAGTCCGCGACCCACTCCCAGACGTTGCCGTAGGCGTCGTAGAGCCCGCAGAGACCCGCCTCCTTGGTCCCGACCGGGTGGGCGCGGTTCTCGGAGTCGAACGCGAACCAGGAGTAAGGCTCCAGGACCTGCGGCTGGGGGTCGCGGAACCGGTGCCGCGACCCCCAGCCGCAGCGCGCGGCGCGCTCCCACTCGGCCTCGGTGGGCAGGCGGCGGCCCAAGCTGGCGCAGTAGGCGCTCGCGTCTTCCCAGGTGACGAGCACCACGGGGTGCCGGGGGGTGCTCCAGCGCGGCTGGGCCGGGAAGCGGCGGCGCGTCTCCGCGCAGAACCTCTGGTACTCCTCGGCCGTGACCTCGGTCGCCTCGATCGAGTAGGATGAAAGGAAGACCTCGTGGACCGGGGCTTCGTCCTCGTCGGCGCCGCTCTCTTCGCTGCCCATGAGGAAGGGCCCGGCCGGGATGGAGATCATGCCGGCCGGAGGGGCCGGCGGCGGCGCGGGCGTCACCGGCAGCCCCAGCGTGGGCTGCTCGCGGATGAGTTTGGCGCGCAGGGCCTCCAGGCGCTCGCGCGCCTCGGGCCGGCCCGGCTGTCTGGACATGGCCTGCATGAGCAGGGCCGCCGCCATCCGGTATCCGCCGCGAGACTCCTCGCCCTGGGCCCGCGTCAGCAAAGAGGAGTATTCCGGGTCCGGCTCCGGCTCCGGGTCCGGCGCGGGCGCGAGCGTGGCGACGTTCGCCACCGCGAGCGGAAGCTCCTGCGGGGCCTCCTGCCCCTCGGCCTGGCGCTGGAGGGCGCGCCACCAGATGACTCCCGCGGCCACCAGGCCCAGGACGAGGCCGACGGTCAGGCCCGTCAGCACGGGCCGCAGGAGCCAGGCGCGGCCGACGGGCTTCTGGCAGAACCCGCAGACGGCGGCCGCCGCGCTGATCTCCGCGCCGCAGTGGGCGCAGCGGGCGGAGGCGGCGCGAGGTTCGGTCATACCGGGACGGCCGCGGAGAAAGCTCGGGCTGCGGGGTGGTGGAAGACCAGCGCCGAGACGCTCGCCTCCGGGTCCATCATGAAGCCCTCGGTCAAAGACACGCCTACGCTGCGCCGGCTCTCCAGCAGCTCCAGGAGCCGGGCCTGAGGCTCCAAAGACGGGCAGGCCGGGTAGCCGAAGCTGAAGCGCCGGCCGCGCGCGCCGATGCCCCACAGCCCGCGCAGGCGCCGGTGCAGGACCTCGGCCGCCGCCTCGGCGGCGTCCAGGGCCAGGCAGGACAAGGCGTGCGACTTGAAGTACGCGCCGGCTTCGCGCAGCCGCGCCGTCTCCTCCCGGACGCCCGCGCCGGCCGTGACCACGAAAAGCCCCAGGCAGTCCATGCGGCCGGAGGACTTGGGCGCGACGAAGTCGGCCAGGCAGAGGCGCTCGCCCGAGCCCTGGCGCGGGAAATCGAAGCGGGCCAGGGGCTCGCCGCCCGCGGACGCGGAGTAGAGGACCACGGACTCCCCCTCGGACTGGCAGGGGCAGAAGCGGTAGGCGGCCCGGGGCCGCAGCAAGCCCTTGGCCAGGGACTCGGCCCAGAGCTCCTCCACGCGCCCGCGCAGTTCCAGGGCCTTGGGGTCGCCTTCGGCGAAGAGCTTCCGGACCGCCCCCTGCAAACCCAGGTGCTTGCCGTAGAGCATCTGCGGGTCGATCTCCTTGAAGACCTCGCCGGCGTCGAAGCTCGAGACCTCATGGAGCTCCAGGTCCGGCGGCTGGGGGATCGGGCCGTTGTGAGCGACGACGGCCCGGGCCCCGTCGTCGCCGGGGGACCGGCGTTCTCCGCTCCCGGAAGGGATCGCGCTTCGCAGCCGCTCCTGTTCCTCTTTATTGCGCTGCAGGCAGGCGGCGCGCTGGGCCGGGTCGAAGAGCTCGTTGAAGATGGCCAGGCCGGCCATCGCGTCCGGGGCGTGGAAGACCGGGCTGGACGCCCGCGGGGCGATCT
>JAQUNT010000555.1 GCA_028717525.1 Elusimicrobiota bacterium | reverse complement strand
ATGCCCAAGAGTCGCCTTCTGGTCGGCGGCGCGGCTTTGCCGCGCCTGTGTCTTGCCTGGCTCGCGCCCGGGCTGTCCTGGGCCGCCGACAGCCGCGTCGCCCTGCGCGGCCATGTCCCGGCGCAGGTGCGCGGGGCGACCGCCTTGGGCAGGGTCTCAGCCGACGAGAAGGTGGTTCTGGGCTTGGTGGTGCGCCTGGACCAGGATCTGCTCGACCGGACGGTGGCGCAGCTCTACGATCCCCAGTCCCCGTCCTACAAGCGCTTCCTGAGCCCGGCGGAATTCGCCCAGAAGTTCGATCTGGCGGGGCGGCGGCAGAGGCTCAAGGATTTCGCCCGTGCGGAGGGGCTCGCCGTCTCGCAGACGGATGACCGGCCGACCAGCCAGGTGGTCAGGGTGTCAGGCCCGGCCGCGGTCGTGGAGAGGGCCTTCGGAGTCCGGCTGCAGCGGTACCGGGGGGCCGACGGGCAGGTGTTCCGCGCCCACGACACCGAGCCGCAGGTCCCCGCCGCGCTGGGCGCCAGCCTGCGCGGCGTCGCCGGACTCTCCAAGATCCATGGCATCATGAAGCCCCGCCTGAGCCTGCGCCGGCCGCTGCCTGCGCCCTACGGGCAGCAGACCCAGGCCGTCCCGCCCAGCGCCGCGCTCCCCTCCGCCCTCACCATCAGCGGCGGGCACGGCCCGCGCGGCGGCCTGGCCCCCGCGGACATCAAGTCGATCTACGGCGTGAGCGGGGCCTTGACCGGCTCCGGGCAGAAGGTGGCCTTGATGGAGTTCGACGGATACCGCCCGGATGACATCAACCTCTATGAGTCGCTGTTCGGCCTGCCCCGCGCGTCCGTGACCTTCGTGTCCGTCAGCGGCCAGCAGAACCTCTGCGGCGCCGATCAGGACCAGAACTGCGACACCATGGAGCCCTCGCTCGACGGGAACATGATCGAGGTGGCGCTCGATATCGAGCTGCTCATCGGGCTGGCGCCCGGTCTCTCCCAGGTCCTGGTCTACACGGCTCACAATGACGGGCTGGGCTTCCTCGATATCCTGGACCAGATGGCCATCGACAACACGGCCAAGGCCATCAGCATATCCTGGGGCCGGGCCCAGGGCTACGGGGAGCTCGAGGACCTCGAGTCCCAGATCTTCGCGCAGCTGGCGAGTCAGGGGCAGTCGGTCTTCGCCGCGGCCGGAGACGCGGGAGCCTACGACGCCAAGAGCACGGCGCTCAAAGTGGATGACCCGGCCGCCCAGCCCTATGTCAGCGGAGTGGGGGGCACCAGCCTGGACGGGACCATCGGCGGAACGATCACCGAGACGGTCTGGAACAACTACTGCTACTCGGGGGGCGCGACCTGCAAGGGCGGCGGCGGGGGCATCGCCAACTACGTGGAGAGCGGGAACATCTACTGGAGCATCCCGAGCTATCAGACCGGGGTCTCCGGGAAATACTCCGCGATATACCGCAACGTCCCGGACGTGGCTCTCAACGCGGATCCTTACTCCTCCCCGTACGGCATCTGCCTGGGCGGGACCTGCGACGACCTGGTCTACGATCTGACTCTGGTCGGCGGCACCAGCGCGGCGGCCCCCCTCTGGACGGCCCTGACCGCGCTGGCCAACCAGAAGCTGGCGTCCGGCGGCTTCGGGGTCGTGGGCTTCGCCAATCCCTCCCTCTACGAGATCGCGGGGGGTAGCTCCTACGGCAGCTCCTTCAAGGACATCACCAGCGGCGGCAACGGCCTTCCCGGCGGGATCTATCAGGCCGGGACCGGGTACGACAACGCCTCGGGCTGGGGTTCGTTCAAGGGGGACGCCCTGATCGACGCGCTCTACGGGCTCCACCATCCGGCCGCGGCGCCCCAGAACTTCACCGCGGCCACGCTCGGGACCAGTTCCATCACCTGGACCTGGGACAGCGTGGAGGGGGCCACCTACTACAAGGTCTACTACGCCAGCAATACGTCGCAGCTCGCCGCCACCGTGGGCGCGACCCGCGCCACCTTGGATTTCCCCCCCAACACCCTCTCCGCCGTCACGGTCAGGGGCGTCAACTCCGCTGGGGAAGGCCCCGGGGGGACCTCTCCGAGCACCGCCACTTTGGCCCTGGCCCTGACCTCCACCAACAGCACCGTGGCCCACATCTCGAGCATCACCGTGTCCTGGAACATCTGCGCGGCCAACGCCTGCGCAGGCTATGTCCTGGAGGCTTCCCCGAACGCCGATTTCTCGCCGCCGGTCTTCTCGAGCGCCACGCCCAACTACGCCCTCGGCCGGCTCCAGGTCTCGGGGCTCAGCAAGCTGACCCAATATCACCTCCGCGTGGGCACTCTCAATTGGTCCCGCGGCGCGAATTACTACATTCTGCCCCGGACCACGACGACCCTTACCGACCTGGTGGCCCCGGGGCCAGGAAGTCCGGAGTTCTCGGGGATCACCGCCCGGAGCATCGTCTTCAACTGGATCCGCAACGGCAATCCCTACCCCACGACCTACCAGGCCGACTGCTCCAGCATGCCCACCTTCGTCCCCTACGCCAG
>JAQUNT010000554.1 GCA_028717525.1 Elusimicrobiota bacterium | reverse complement strand
GTCCGGTCGTAGATCACGCCCACCAGGAGGAAGGGCGCGCCGGTGATCAGGCCGTGGTTGACCATCTCCAGCACCGAGCCCGCGAAGCCCGGGACGCTGAGGCCCGCGATGCCCAGCAGGCAGTAGCCCATGTGGTTGATGGAGGAGTAGGCCACCATCTTCTTCATGTCGTCCTGGGCCATGGCGCAGAGGGCTCCGTAGATGATGTTGATGACCGCTATGACGACCAGGAAGGGCAGGAACCACGAGAACCCCAGGGGCAGCATGCCGTAGGAGACGCGCATGATCCCATAGACGCCCATCTTCAGCAGGACCGCGGCCAGGACCACGCTGACCGCCGTGGGGGCCTCCACGTGGGCCAGGGGCAGCCAGGTGTGGAACGGGAAGGCCGGGACCTTGACCGCGAAGCCCAGGTAGAAGGCCAGGAAGATCAGGATCTGGAAGTTCCGGCTCCAGGTGGGATGGGCCTGCAGCAGAACCAGCAGGTCGAAGGTGTGCGGCGTGGACTTGAAGTACACGGCCAGTATGCCCAGCAGCATGAAGACCGAGCCGGCCAGGGTGTAGAGGAAGAACTTGATGGCCGCGTACTCCTTCTTGGGGCCGCCCCAGATGCCGATGAGGAAGTACATCGGGACCAAGGTGATCTCCCAGAACACGTAGAAGAGCACCAGGTCCAGGGCCGCGAACACGCCGACCATCCCGACCTCGAGGATCAGGAACCAGAAGAAATACTCCTTGACGCGCACCTTGATGTTCAGGGAGGCGATCAAGGACACGAAGGACAGCAGCGTGGTCAGCAGGAGCAGGGGGAAGGACAGGCCGTCGACGCCCATGAAATACTGGATCCCGACGGAAGGGATCCAGGGCAGGCGCTCGACGAACTGCATGTCCGCGGTCTGCCGGTCGAAGCAGAAGAACAGCGCCACGCTCAGCGCCAGGGAGAGGCCGGAGAAGAGCAGCGCGACGACCTGCACGGCGCGCACCTTGTCCTTGGGCAGGGCCAGGATCAGCAGGGCCCCGGCCAGGGGCAGGAAGGTGATGAGGCTCAGGATGTTCATGCCTTTTTCTCCATTAACGCCATGCGATCAAGAAAGCGAGCGTGCTCACGACGGCCGCGGTCCAGAGCAGGTATTCCTGGACCATGCCCCGCCGGATGAGCCAGCGCAGGGAGCCTCCCAGCGAGACGCTCAGGCCTCCGGTCTCGTCCACCATGCGGTCTACGAACAGCGAATCGAAGAGCTGCCCCAGCTGCGCGGCCAGCAAGGTGACCAGGCCCCAGCCGTCGACGAAGATGCGGTCGATGACCTCGGCGTCGATCCAGAAGGCCAGGCGCGCCAGGCGGTCGCCCAGGCCCACCAGGGCCAGGAAGAAGTCGTCGATGTAGTAGCGGCGGTCCAGGAGGCTGAAGACGGGCGCGAAGCGGCGTTTGAGGTCCTCGGCGGCGCGGAAGTTGTGCCCCCCGTAGAGCCAGTAGGAGAGCAGGAAGGCGCAGAAGGCGATCGCCGTGACCATCCAGCCCAGCCCGGGCGGCGGCTCGTGCGCGAGCGGGGCCAGGCCCGCGGGCGGCTCGAAGCTCACGAGGTGTTCGAAGAGATGGCCGTGCTCCAGGACGGCGCCGCTGAAGATGGAGAGCAGGGCCAGGATGCCCAGGGGCACGGTCATGGTCGACGGCGACTCGTGGGCGTGGCGGTAGCGCTCCAGGTCGCGCTCCGTGCCGGTGAAGGTCAGGAAGACCAGCCGGAACATGTAGAAGGCGGTCAGGGCCGCGGTCAGGGCCAGGATCGCGAAGAGCTGCGGGTCGGCCTCGTAGACCCGCTCCAGGATCATGTCCTTGGAGTACCAGCCGGAGAAGAACGGGAAGCCCGCGATGGCCAGGGTCCCGATGAAGGTGGCGGCGAAGGTGAAGGGCATCTTCTTGGAGAGGTTGCCCATCTGGCGCATGTCGTTGGTGTGCACGGCGTGGATGACCGAGCCCGCGCAGAGGAAGAGCAGGGCCTTGAAGGCCGCGTGCGTGGTCAGGTGGAACAGCCCCGCGGTGAAGCCCCAGCAGCCCAAGGCGCACATCATGAAGCCCAGCTGGGAGACCGTGGAGAAGGCCAGCACCCTCTTGATGTCGTAGCACACCACCGCCATGGTGGCCGCGAGGAACGCGGTGAGCGCCCCGACCCAGGCCGCGGTGGACATGGCGATGGGGCTGGCGGCGAAGATGAAGTAGCAGCGCGCCACCAGGTAGATGCCGGCGGCGACCATGGTGGCGGCGTGGATGAGGGCCGAGACCGGGGTCGGACCTTCCATGGCGTCGGGCAGCCAGATGAAGAGCGGGAACTGCGCGGACTTGCCCGCCGCGCCGCAGAGGATGCCCAGGCCGATGGCCGTGGCCGCCGCGGCGGGCATGTGGCCGCGCTCCACGAACTGCGCGATCTGCGGGATCTGGAAGCTGCCCACCAAGGAGAAGATGAGCAGCAGCGCGACGAAGAGGCCGAGGTCGCCCAGCTTGGTGGTGATGAAGGCCTTCTTGGCCGCGTAGGTCGGGTCCGGGCGCT
>JAQUNT010000553.1 GCA_028717525.1 Elusimicrobiota bacterium | reverse complement strand
TTCATAAAGAACCGCAACCGCGTGGACTGGCTCTACGACTTCAACTTCGCCACGGTGGACAACAAGCCGGCCGTGGTCGACATCACCAACACGGACCTGCTGCGCGTGCGCTTCCTCAAAGGCTCCTGGAAGACCGCGGAGACCTACGGCCAGACCCCGAACCGGGTGCGCTGGCCGCAGAACAGCGACCGCCTGCTCAGCTTCCGTCCGCCCGTGTGGGCGCGCTACGACGACAAGGGCTTCGCCGGGCTCTACGCCATCAAGAACATCGGCGGCCTGGGCTCCTTGACCGCGGCGTTCGGGATCTTCGTCCGGTCCGAACTGCACCGCCTGGAATGGTCCGGCTTG
The DNA here is from genome assembly GCA_028717525.1 of Elusimicrobiota bacterium. Classification (GTDB taxonomy): domain Bacteria; phylum Elusimicrobiota; class Elusimicrobia; order UBA1565; family UBA9628; genus UBA9628. Next base: position 2,210 of record JAQUNT010000553.1, on the reverse strand, counting down.
AGCCTCAAGCCGACCTGGACCGCGGAACTGGGCGGCTGCGCCACGGGGCTGGCCCTGGTCTCGCCCCCGGGCGGGGCGCAGGAGCTGGCCGTCATGGTGGTGGGTACGGCCGGGCAGTCCGCCATCTGGGCTTACGAGCCCTGAGCGAAGCTGCGCCATGAAGCAGAAGAAGATCCTCATCGTCGACGACGACTCCTCCATCCGGGAGATCCTCTCGACGCAGCTGGCCCGCCTGGGGTTCCAGACCGCGGCGGCCGCCGACGGCCAGGAGGCGGTCGAGCTCTTCAAATCCGCCCCGCCGGACCTGGTGCTCATGGACATGATGATGCCGGTCCTCGACGGACTGGCCGCCTGCCAGCAGATCCGGGCCCTGGAGAAGAAGGGGACCCGGGTGCCCATCCTGTTCCTGACCGCGCGCGACACCCGGCACGACCAGATCAGCTCGACCTTGAGCGGCGGCGACGACTTCATCACCAAACCCATCAGCCTCCAGGAGCTGCGCGAGCGCGTGGAAGCCGCCTTGGCTCACGCCAAGCACAAGCCGGCCCCATGACGCTCAGCGGCGTACTCGGCCCCGCCTTCCTGCTCCTGGCGGTCGCCGCCGGCGCGGCGCCCGCCCCGGCGGCGCCGGCCGCGGCGACCCTCAAGGCCAAACCTTTCGGGGTCCTGCTGCTCGGAGTCGGCGCGGGACGGGACTGGCAGGACGCCCTGGCCGCCATGACCAAGTCCTTCTCCGCCCAGTTCCCCCTCGCCTTCGCCGGGGACTCGGCCGACGTCAAGACCATCCAGGCGGCGGTGGACCGGCTGCAGGGCGAGCACATCCAGAAGCTGGTGGTCGTCCCCCTCTACGCCTCCTCACGCTCCCCGCTGATGGAGCAGACGCGCTACCTCTTCGGGGTCCGGAAGGAGCCCGCGGCGGAGTTCTTCACGGCCGCGCACCGCCCCTCCGGCTACGCGACGGTGCGCCGCGTGCAGCTGAGCGGCAAGCTGCCCGTGGTCCTGACCGCGGCCCCGGACGACGACCCCCTGGTCGTCGACATCCTGACCTCCCGGGCCCTCAAACTCAGCAAGCATCCCGACGGCGAGGCCCTGGTCCTGGTCGGCCTGGCCCCGGCCGCGGCGCCCCTCGACGAGACGGAGCTGGGCCAGGTCTCCCGCCCCAGGCCGGTCACCGTCGAGGACGGCTACCGCCAGCTGCTCTCCTCCCTGGCCGAGCGGGTGCGCGCCCGGGGAGCCTTCCAGTCGTCCCACGCCGCGGTCCTGCAGCCCAACGCCCAGCGGCAATCCGAGCGGGAGCAGCACGACGCGGCGCTGCGCAACCTGGTCCGGGGGCTCAGCCGCAGCGCGCGCGTGCTCGTCGTGCCTTATGCCATGAGCGGAGGGGCGGCCGCGCCCAGCATCACGCGCGCCCTGCAGGGGACGTTCATGCGCTTCAACGAGCAGGGGCTCCTGCCGGATGAGCGCATGGTGCGCTGGGTCGCCGAAGCGGTCCGGCGCGGCGCGACCTTGCCGGACATGCGGGCCTACAAGGACGCCGGCCGGTCCCTGCCCGGGACGGTCAAGCCCATGAGCGTCAAGCTTTCGGGGAGCCAACCATGAAAACCAAACACGCCTCGGACCGTCGCGACATCCTCGACAAGGGCTTCGTGCGCTTGGTCGACGTCATGGGCGGCGACGCCGCCGTGCTCGACGCCGCGCGGGTCTGCTACGACAGCCGATCCAAGGGCGAGGAGCAGGACCGGCGCCTGATCTCCTATCTGATGAGTCACGCGCACCTGACCCCCTTCGAGCACGCCGTCTTCAAGTTCCACGTCTCCGCGCCGATCTTCGTGGCCCGCCAATGGTTCCGGCACCGCATGGCCTCCTACAACGAGGTCTCGGGCCGCTACACCGAGGTCAAGGACGAGTTCTACATCCCCGCGGCCTGGCGCTGCCAGGACGCGGTCAACAAGCAGGGATCGACCGCGGCGGCCGGGCTCGACCACGCGGGGCTATCCGCCCGGCTCGCCGCGCAGGTCCGCTCGTCCATGGCCGCCTACCGGGAGATGCTCGCCGCCGGCGTGGCCCGCGAGATGGCCCGGCTGGTCCTGCCCCTCAACCTCTACACCCAGTTCTACTGGACGGTCAACTGCCGCAGCCTCATGAACTTCATCTCCCTGCGCGCCGACGAGCACGCCCAGTGGGAGATGCAGCAGTACGCCCTGGCCCTC
>JAQUNT010000552.1 GCA_028717525.1 Elusimicrobiota bacterium | reverse complement strand
GTGGGCCTGTTCTAGGCCAGGCGCGCCGCGACCAGCGGCTTGAGCTTCGCCCAAAGCGCCGGCTGGTACGCCACCCAGGCCGTCACGCCCAAGCAGGCGGCCAGGGGCGCGGCCAGGCTCTTGAGTAAAGTGTTCCAGAGCGGGTAATTGGGGTCGAGCGCGCGCAGGAAGACTCCGGCCAGGAGCATGTAGGTCACCGGCGCCGCCAGGACCTCCGGCGGCAGCAAGGGCCACGGGTTGACGCGGCTGGCCGCGAAGTAGACCAGCGCGGCCAGCGACACCAGGAGCAGGAAGCGGCTGCTCAAGCCGAAGGCCATGCCCAGGACGAAGCGCACCAAGCCGCGGCAGGAGGAGACGGCGCCCAGGATGGCCGCGGCCGACAGGACCAGCCCGGCCAGGAACAGATAGCCCAGGACCTGCTGCCGGTGGCTCCGGTAGAACTGCCGCACCCGCTCCGAGTCCCGCAGCAGGCCTGAACGCCACTGCTCAAGGACGGGCTTCTGCTTCTGGTAGGCTTGGATCATCCCCATGGCCGTCTGCATCTGGCCAGGCAGGCCGCCGGCGCCTGCGGACTGGCCTTGGGCCATGTCCTGGATGGCTGCCAACTGCTCCAGGGATACGTCGTCCGTCCGTCCTTGCTGGAGGGACTGCAGCTGCGCCATCATCGCGGCGACCTGGTCCGCGCCGGGCCCGGCGGCCCGCAGCGGCTGCGGGATGGCGGCCTCCGGAGCCGGGTCAGCGCCGCCTGAAGTCGCCTCGGCCTGCGAGATGGCCTGCACCTGAGCCATGACCTTGTCGTCGAGGACTTGGCCGGAGCTCAGGTACTGGACTTGGGAGACCAAGGTCGCCAGACCCTGCTGGTCGATGCCCGTGAACTTGGACAACAGCCTGGGCGCCATGGTCGAAGAGACAGCCATCATGAGGATCGAGGCCAGGCTGCCCCAGCGCATATCTGGATGATTGTATCCGTTAATCCGCGATCGCGCAACATCCGACATCGCGGCCGGCCTCCCTGTTTTGTATCATGACGGGGAGGACCCCATGCACGAGCAAGCCATCATCCAGAGCGTCATCGATTCCATCCGCCGGGACCTGGCGGAACGCAAGCTGAGCGGCCGGGTGAAGTCCATCTCCCTTAGGATCGGGGCCCTGGAGTTGCACGGCGAGGAGTCCTTCAAGCAGATCTTCGCGGTGTCCGCGGCCGGGACCCAGCTGGCAGGGGCCGAGCTGGAGCTCGCCGTGATCCCGGCCCGCTTCAAGTGCCGGTGCGGCTTCGCGGGGCCCGCCGACGAGGGCGTGGACCATCACTCCGACCTGCCCATCGCCGAGTGCCCGAGGTGCGGCACGGTCTGCCGCGTGGAGGGGGGGCGGGGCGTGGAAGGCATCGAGCTGGAAGTCGAAGAGATCCCGGTCCGCAGGCCCCGCCGCGGCCCCAGGAAGTCCTAGGCCGCTTTGCACCGGCTCACCCAGGCGAGGCTGGCCGAGCACGTGGAGTCTTTGCGCGCCTGCCGGCTCTGCCGGCGCATGCACCCGCCCGTGGTCAGCGGCGGCCCCGTAGTCAGCAAGGTCATCCTCGTGGGGCAGGCCCCGGGCGACAAGGAGCCCAAGCTGGGGCGGCCCTTCGCCTGGACCGCGGGCAAGACGCTCTTCAAGTGGTTCTCCGAGGCCGCGGGCCTCGGCGAGGAGCGCTTGCGCTCCACCGTCTACATGGCGGCCGTGTGCCGCTGCTTCCCGGGCAAGAAGCCGGCAGGCGGCGACCGGGTCCCCGCGCCCGAGGAGATCGCGAACTGCGCCGCCTGGCTCGATCGTGAGATCGAGCTCCTTAAGCCCGAGCTCCTCATACCGGTGGGGAAGCTCGCCATCTCCAGGTTCTTGCCCGCCGGTCCGCTCAGCGAGACCATCGGCCGCGCGTTCCGGGTCCGCGGCTGCGACGTCATCCCCCTGCCGCACCCGTCCGGGGCCTCGCCTTGGCACCGCATGGAGCCGGGCCGGACCCTTCTGCGCCGGGCCCTGGGCCTCATCGCGGCCCATCCGGCCCTGCGGGACCTCCGCCGCATTTAGGTACAATAGCCGGGCCATGACCAAGACCCGACCCTCCCCGCGCGGCGCCTGGCTCGCCTGCCTGTGCCTGGCGGCCGGGGGCTGCGCCTCCATGACCAGCCTCATGCCCGCGCCGCCGGACTTCATGGTCAACATCCGGCTGGAAGGCCCTTACGACAAGGACATCCCGGAGGAGTCCGTCAAGCAGCTCAAGGGCGCCAGCGTGACCTCGGATTGGGCCATCCCCTACATCTTCCTGAGCGTGGGTCTGCATTTCGAATACTTGGGCGACGAGACCCGGGCCCTGCATTTCTACGAGCGGGCCGCGGCCGAGTTCCAGAAGCGCGGCAACGCCGGCGGCGAGGGCTCTGCCTTGAACCGCCGGGTCTTCGCCCTCTACGAGTTCGGCCGCGGGCGCGAGGCCTTCGACCTCATCCGGCAGCAGGAGGCGCGCTGGCCCTCCGCCCCGGCGCACGCCTTCGTGGCCCACAACTACGGCCACTACGCCCTCATGAACGGGGATTAC
>JAQUNT010000551.1 GCA_028717525.1 Elusimicrobiota bacterium | reverse complement strand
GGGCCGCATCCTTCCGGCGCGCAGCAGCGGCGTGCAGGCCGACTCCAGGTCCCGGCAGCGCACCCGGCACTCGTTGTAGCGGACCGCCTGGACGCTGCCGAAGCGCACGAAGTGCCTGGGCGGCTCCCCGAGAGAGTCTATGAAGCCTTCGAGCCGTTTCAGGTCCCGAGGGTCGACCTCTCCCCAGAGCCGGCTGCGGGCTTCCCGCAGGACGGCCTGGGCCGGCCCCCGGGCCCCCAGCAAGGCGAGGTCCAGGGCTGACTGCAGGGCGTCGATCTTCCCGCCCAGGATGATGCGCGGGTGGTCCTTGGCCAGCCTCCGGCCGGAGCAGTCGAGGGTGAAGCCCGAGTCGCCCTTCTTCGAGTAGGCCTTTCTCATGGTTCGGCGGGGCCTACTCTAATAAAAAAAGGGTTATAATACAAACGCCATGTACAAGATCGAGGAATCACTGGACTCCCAGCTCCTGGCGCTTCAGCTCGACCGTCCAGCCGTGATCTTCACCGAGCCCCTGGACCCCCGCATCCTCGAGGCGATCTGCTTCCTCACCCGCTTCATCAAGCCCGTGCTCCTGGCCCCCGAGGCCGAGGTCCGCGCCGCGGCGGCCCAGCTGCTGGCGCACGTGGACCCCACCCGCATCGCCTTCGCGCTGGGCGAAGCGGTCTACGTGGACATCTCCAAGCGCGGCGACCTGGTCGATGAGCTGGCCGCCGAATGCCTCAAGTGCCCGCCCAAGGGCTTCAAGGGCAAGACCCTCGACGCCGCGCGCGCGGCCGTGGCCAAGCCCAGCCTCTTCGGCATCTACGCGGTGCGCCTGGGCCACGCGGACATGGTGGTGGGCGGCGCCCGGTACAGCCCCAAGGACTATTTCCGGCCCATGCTGTCGCTGCTGGCCACGCGGCCCGTGGTCCTGGAGGCGGGCATCCTGGTCCTGCCCGACGAGCACCCCGAGGCCATCTACCCCCACAACATCGTGGTCTTCGGCGACGTGGGGGTCAACGCCGCCATGAGCCCGGAGATCCTGGCCGAGGTGGCCGTGGGCACCTGCGCCGTGGCGCGCGACCTCATCCCCGAGGACATCCTGCCCGAGATCCACGGGGCCGTGGTCTCCTACTCGCACAAGGGCTCGGACGAGGGGCCTTCCCCGGCCATGATCCGCAAGGCCATGGAGCGCATCCCGGAGCTGCTGGCCGCGCGCGCGGCCAAGGGCCAGCGCTATGCCAGCATCCGCATCGCCGGCGAGGTCAAGATCAGCGCGGCCATCTCCCGGCGCTCCTCGGCGCTCTACGGGGAGGCGGGCCTGACCGGCGGCACCAACGTCATCATCTGCCCCAACCTGGAGACCGGCAACCTCCTCTTCCACATCTACGGGGCCCGCTTCCCCGAGGCCAAGAAGTTCGCGGCGATCTTCGGGGTGGGCTCGCGGGGCGTGGACCTGGCCATCGACTGCAGCCCCGAGGACGTGCGCTTCGACATCAAGGCCTCCTTGGTGCGCCTGCACCACCGCTACGCCCGCCGCCGGCCAACGGTCAAGGACACCTTCTTCCGCCGTCTGCGCGTGCTGGCCGTCAACCCGGGCTCGACCTCGACCAAGATCGCGCTCTACGCGGGCGAGGCGGAGAGCTTCGTGACCGAGATCCAGCACACCCGCGAGGAGCTGGCTCCCTTCGCCGGCAAGAAGATCACCGAGCAGTACCCCATGCGCCAGGCCGCGGTGCTGCGCGCCCTGCGGGAACGCGGGGTCAAGCCCGAGGAGCTCGACGCGGTCTGCGGCCGGGGCGGCCTGCTGCGGCCCATCCCGCACGGGACCTACGGCGTCAACGAGGCCATCCTGGCGGACCTGCGCGCCGGAGCCTACGGGGACCACGCCTCGAACCTGGGCGCGCTCCTCGCGCACGAGCTGGCCGCGCCGGGGGGCAAGCCGGCCTTCATCGTTGACCCCGTGGTGGTCGACGAGGTCCCCTGCCGGGTCAAGATCACGGGGATCAAGACCATCCGGCGCAAGGTGATCAGCCACGCCCTCAACCAGATCGCCTCCGTGCGCCGCTACGCGCAGGAGAACGAGACCTTCTACGAGAAGGTCAACGTCATCGTCTGCCACCTGGGCGGCGGCATCTCGGTGGGCGCCCACCGCAAGGGCCACTACATCGACGTCAACAACGCGCTCGACGGCGAAGGTCCCTTCACCCCGGAGCGCTCGGGCTCCCTGCCCGTGGGCCAGCTGGCCGAGCTGTGCTTCTCGGGCCGCTACACCCAGGCCGAGATCAAGAAGCTCATCAAGGGCGCCGGCGGGCTCGTGGACCTGCTGGGGACCTCGGACCTGCGCGAGGTGGAGCGCCGCATGGCGGCGGGGGACGCCGAGGCGGCCGAGGTCTTCGAAGCCCTGTGCTACCAGATCTCCAAGAACGCCGCGGCCCTGCTGCCGGCCTTCGAGGGAGAGCGGCTCGACCGCGTCATCCTCACCGGCGGCATGACCCGCTGCAAGCCTCTGGTCCAGCGCATCAGCGCCTACCTCTCGGGCCTGGGCTGCGAGATCACCGTCTACCCGGGCGAGAACGAGATGGCCGCCTTGGTC
>JAQUNT010000550.1 GCA_028717525.1 Elusimicrobiota bacterium | reverse complement strand
GTCCCTGGTCGGGCCGACAATCGGCCTAGGCGGTCCTGGGCAAAGGGACTTAGGCTCCGGCGGGAGAAAAGAAGGGCCGGGGAGCGTGCCATCGGCGCTGCGCTGGGTTCGGTGGGCAGCCTTGGCGCGATCCCCGGCCCTACTATATATACGAGCGAGGGCTCGTTTTGTTCCCTCGCGGTTCCCATCCAGAGTCCCAGCCCTTGACAAGATGATATAACTATGATATCATAATGGCATCATCCCGACGCGACGGGATAGGGGATTAGGGAGAAGAATATGGAAGAGAGAAAGGGCGCTGTGCTCAACGGTTGGCTGATGCTGTCGGTCGTGATCGTGCTGTGGCTGGCGGTTCCGCTGACCTTCGCCGCGGCGGCAGGGGCGTTCGGACCACAGAACGGGTGGCTGGCCGCGGCGGCCATGCTGCTGGTCATCGTCGCCGCGCTGATGAGCAACGGGCTCTTCACCCTGCAGCCGAACGAGGCCCGCGTCCTGGTCCTCTTTGGCGAGTACACCGGCACCGTCAAGGATAGCGGCTTCCACTGGGCCAACCCCTTCAGCGTGCATCGCGACTTCTCGCTCACGCTGCCCGCAACCCAGAAGGGCGAGCCGATGCAGCACATCGGGCCGAAGCGCAAGTACCGCATCTCCCTGCGCGCGCGGAACTTCGAGACGCCCGCGCTCAAGGTCAACGACCAGCGCGGCAACCCGATCGAAATCGGCGCGGTCATCGTCTGGCGGGTGTCCGACACGGTCAAGGCCTTCTTCGACGTGGACGAGTACGAGGACTATGTCCATGTGCAGAGCGAGACCGCCGTCCGCCATCTGGCGACCAGCTATCCCTATGACCACGCCGAAGGCGCGGCGCAGGCGGAGGTCACTTTGCGCGGCAACAGCGCCGAGGTCAGCGCCGCGCTGGAGCGGGAGCTGCGCGAGCGGCTGGCCCGGGCCGGGGTGGTCGTGGAGGAAGCCCGGCTGACCCATCTCGCCTACAGCCCGGAGATCGCGCACGCCATGCTCCGCCGCCAGCAGGCCGAGGCGATCATCGCCGCCCGCCAGAAGATCGTCCAAGGCGCGGTGAGCATGGTGGAGATGGCTCTGACGGAGCTCTCCCAGCGCAAGGTGGTGCAGCTCGACGAGGAGCGCAAGGCGGCGATGGTCGGCAACCTCCTGGTCGTGCTCTGCGGCATGTCCGACGCGGAGCCGATCATCAACGCCGGTACGCTGTACCACTAGGCTCCGGCGGGAAGGCGGATGGACGAAAAGAAGAGCTTCCTCCTGCGCATAGACGCCGGCCTCTGGAACGAGCTGCAGGCCTGGGCCGGCGACGAGTTGCGCAGCGTCAACGGCCAGGTCGAGTACATCCTGAGGGAAGCGGTGAAGGTCCGCCGCAGGAAGCGGGACTCGGAAGCGGGTCCGGGCCGGCCTAGCGCCGGAGGGCGCTAGGCCGGCCCAAGGCGCCTTCCTTCTCCAGCAGGCGGCGCTTGGCCGCCACGCCGCCCCGAGCGGAGAAGCCGGTCAGGCCCCCGTCCGCTCCCACCACCCTGTGGCAGGGCACCGCGGGCGCGAAGGGGTTGCGCCCCAGGGCTTGCCCCACGGCGCGGGCCGCCTTGGGCCTGCCGATGCGGCGCGCGATCCAGCCGTAGGTGCGCACCTGGCCCTTGGGGATCTCGGCGCAGGCCTTCCACACGGCCTGGCAGAAGGGAGTATAGTCCTTCATCTTGCGGAGGACGTTCTGGGGGAGCTTCATGCGGGCACCACCTTGCCGAGGATGCGCCGGCCCCGGGCTCCAGTGGCCTGCGGGCAGTTGTTGGGCCGGCCCTGCAGGGCGCGCAGACCGAGCCAGGCGAAGGCCGCGGCCTCCTTGGCCATGACCGGCAGGCCGAACCGCTCCGAGGTGCAGACCGGAAGCGGGGCCAGCAGCCGCGCCAGGCTCTCCATGAGCACCGGGTTGAGCGCGCCGCCGCCGCTGACCACCACCTCGCGGACCTGGTGGCGGGGGAAGACGAAGCGGCGGTAGGACTCGGCTATGGAGCGCGCGGTGAAGAGGTTGAGCGTGGCCAGGACGCCGGGCAGGCGGGCCGAAGTCAGGCGGCCGAAATGGCGGCTCAGGAAGGCCGCGCTGAAGGAGCCCTTGTCGAGAGACTTGGGCGGGCGGCGCTGGAAGTACGGCGCCGCGAGCAGGCGCGCCGCCAGGGCCTGGTCCGGCCGGCCGCGCCGGGCCAGGAGGCCGCCGCGGTCCATCTGCAGGCGCCCCGAGGTGGCCTGGCGCGCGGCCTCGTCCATAAGGCTGTTGCCCGGACCCGTGTCGAAGGCGGTCCAGAGGCGGCCTTGGCCCGCGACCGAGACGTTGCCGATGCCGCCGATGTTCTGCAGGCAGCGCAGGGGGCCGCGCGCGAAGAGGAACTCGTCGAAGGCCGGGACCAGGGGCGCGCCCTCGCCGCCCGCGGCCATGTCCCGGGTGCGGAAATCGGCCGCCACGGCGATGCCGGCGAGCTCGGCGATGACGCAGGGCTCGGCGATCTGCAGGGTGTTGGGAGGGGAGTCCTCCGGGCCGTGCCACACGGTCTGG
>JAQUNT010000549.1 GCA_028717525.1 Elusimicrobiota bacterium | reverse complement strand
CTGGGACATGGCCGGAGGCGGGCTCCTGGCGACCTTCACGGGCCATGCCACCCCGATCGCCGCGGTGGCCTTCAGCACGGACGGCAAGACCGCGCTCTCCGCCAGCGACCAGCTCTGCCTGCGCTCCTGGGACATCCCCACCGGCTCCGAGGTCCTCTCCACCGCGGGCCAGGCCGCCTTCGTCTACACCGCGCAGTTCTCCCCGGACGGCTCCCGGCTCATCTCCGGCGGCAGCGACGGGACCATGCGTCTCTGGGACGCGGCCACGGGCCGGGAGCTGGCCTTTTGGCCGGGACATACGGACTACATCCAGACCGTGGTCTTCTCGCGGGACGGCAGGCGCGCTCTGGCCGGCGGCGGCAGCGGCGAGATCCGGGACACGACCACCGGGAAGATCCTCACCATCCTGGAGGCCCCCACCGGGCTGATCTACGACGTGGACCTCTCCCCGGACGGCAGGACCGCCCTGACCGGCGGCTACGACGGCTCCATCAAGCTCTGGGACGCGGCCACCGGGGCCCGCAAGGCCGTGTGGAAGGGGCACAGCGCGGCCGTGGCCTGGAGCTCGTTCTCCCCGGACGGGTCCTTGGTGGTCTCGGGCGGCTACGACAACACGGTCCGGCTCTGGGACGCGGCCACCGGCGAATGCATCAAAGTCTGGACCGGGCATGCGGGCCGGGTCAACGCCGTGGCCTTCTCGCCGGACGGCCGCCGGGTGCTCTCGGCCAGCGATGACCGGACCCTGCGCCTCTGGGACGTGGATCAAGCCCTGGCCGAGCGCAGCGCCCAGCCGGCCCGCTAGGGGACCGCGCTACATCTTGGCCAGGGCTTCGGCTTCGCTGGGGAAGACCGTGAGGATGGAGAGGAAGCCGGCCATCTGGAAGACTTCCCGCGGGTAGCCCTGCAGCCCGATGAAGGCCAGCTTGCCGGGGAGCTGGCCGACGCGCTTGGCGGCGCTCAGCATCGCGCGCAGGCCCACGCTGCTGATGTACTCCAGCCCGGAGAGCTCCATGATGAACCTCGTGTCGCCTTGGCCGAGGATCTCGGCGAAGCGGCTCTCGAACTCGGGCGCGGTGACCGCGTCGATGCGGCCCGACACGGAAACCACCACCGCCGAACCGGCTTTTCTGACCGCGATGTCCATGGGATGCCCGTGATTGTAGCATAAGCTCCGGCAAAGAGATAAAATATCCGCGCCCATCAACCGCCCAGCCGGTCCGCGGCGGGCCCGCAGCAAGATCGTGCGCAAAGCGAGGTCAGATGCAGCTTTCGATCCGTGACGCAGCCGCCCTCCTCAACGTCTCCGAGACCGCGGTCTACCGCTATCTGGACGACGGCGACATCCCCGCCTGCCGGGTGGGAGAGGACGTGCGCTTCAACCGCGCGGAACTCGTGGAGTGGGCGACCTTGAAGAAGCTCCCTCTGTCTCCGGCCATCCTCAAGGAACCGGCCGGCGGGGTCTCTCTGGCCGACGCCATCGCGGCCGGCGGCGTGCGCCGAGACCTCTGCGCGGGCGGTCCGGAGCAGGTCCTGCGCGCGATGGTCTCCTCCCTGCCGCTGCCCCAAGCCGCCGACAGCGACGTCATCTTGGAGATGCTCCTGGCGCGGGGGGAGCAGGCCATGACCCCGGTGGGGGAGGGCATCGCCATCCCCCACGTGCGCCATCCCGCCATCGCGGCCGCGTGCCGGCCCCTGGCCACGCTGTTCTTCCTCAAGGAGCCCATCGACCTGAAGGCTCCGGACGCCAGACCCGTGGGCGCCCTGTTCTTCCTCCTCAGCCCCACGGTGCGGGTCCACCTGCTCCTCCTCTCGCGGCTGGCCGTCGCGCTGCGCGACGAGGGCTTCAAGGCCGTCCTGGAGCGCCGGGCGGGAGCGGAGGATATCGTGCGCGAGGCGCGCCGCGTCGAGGCCATGCTCTAGCATGGACCTCTTCCTCTTCGGCCTGGCGGTGCTGGCGCTCAGCGGACTGGCCGCGTGGGTGCTGCGCCGCGAATCCATCGGCCTGGCCGGAGCCGTCCTGGGCCCGCTCATCGGACTGGCCGCGCCGCTGCAGGTCCTGGCCGGAGGGACGCCCCTCGCCGTGCGCCTGCCCTGGAGCCTGCCGTACGGCGCCTTCAGCCTCAGCATCGACGCCCTGTCGGCCTTCTTCCTGCTGCTCATCTTCGGCGTCAGCGCCCTCTGCGCGGTGTACGCCGGCGAATACCTGCGTCCCTATCGCGGCCGCAAGCCCTTGGGGCCGGTCTGGTTCTTCTACAACGCTTTGGTCGCCTGCATGGCCCTGGTGGCCGCCGCCGACAACGGGCTGCTCTTCCTGGCCGCCTGGGAGGGGATGGCGCTGGCCTCCTTCTTCCTGGTCGCCTTCGAGCATGAACGCCAGGAGGTCCGCGAGGCGGGCTGGAGCTATCTGGTGGCCAGCCACCTCGGCACGGCCTTCGTGCTGGTCCTGTTCCTGGCCCTCGGCCGGCAGGCGGGCAGCCTCGACTTCGACCGGTTCGCCGCCGCGGACCCGCGCAGCGCGAGCCTCCTCTTCCTCCTGGCCGTGATCGGCTTCGGCACCAAGGCCGGCTTCTTCC
>JAQUNT010000548.1 GCA_028717525.1 Elusimicrobiota bacterium | reverse complement strand
AGATCCGTCTGCACAAGACGCGCTCGGCTTTGAGCTTTTCCGCGGTGGCCATCGGGGTCGGCTCCCTCCTTTATACCTTCGCCCAGACGCACGGCATGAGCGAGCAGGAGGCCAAGTCCATCGCGCTCATCGGCCCCGGGCGCATGAGCATCGAGGCCAAGAGGGACTACGTCTCCAAGGGGCTCTCCGCGGGCCTGACCTCGGACGACGCCGAGGACATCCGGCGCTCTTTGCCCGAGCTGTACATGGTCTACCCCAAGGAGGGGCGCTGGGGCCAGAGCATGCGCGCGGGGGGCAAGAAGTTCGACAACGTCTACGTCTTCGGCACCACCCCGGAGATGTCCAAGCGCGACTGGGTCTACACCCGCCGCGGCCGCTGGCTGACCGACGACGACGTGCGCTCCGCGGCCCGGGTCTGCGTGCTGGTCGAGCCCGGGGGCTGGGTGGAGAAGCCGCCCTGGGCCAGCTTCTGGAGCGAGAATCCCTTCGAGCTCTACGTGATGCGCCACGACCTGCTGGGCCAGGACATCCTGCTGGGGGACCATTCCTTCCGGGTGGTGGGGGTCATCCGCGAGCCGGCCCGGGACAAGGACCCGCGCTGGAACCGCCCCTTCTGGGGAGACGGGGTGGTGATCGCCCCGCTCACGACGGTGCAGGCGACCATGGGCGGCGGCGGCGCGCGCGACCCGCATTCCGTGGAGACCGTCGAGGTGGACACCGGCGACGAGAAGTCTTTGCCCTCGGCCAAGCGCCGCATCGAGGCGATCTTGAAGCGCCGTCACAAGGGCGAGCCGGACTACGAGATCAAGGACATGCGCGAGGAGATCGAAGGGCAGCTCAAGGAGACGGCGAAATACACCCTCGCGGCCACGGTGATGGGCGCGGTGGCCATGCTCGCGGGCGGCATCGGCATCCTCAACGTGACCTTGGCCGCGCTCTTCGCGCGCATCAAGGAGATCGGCATCCGCCGCGCGGTGGGCGCCACGCGCCTGGACATCCTGACCCAGTTCGTGGCCGAGGCCGTGCTGCTGGGCCTCTGCGGCGGGGCCGCGGGCACGGCCCTGGGGCTTTGGGGCATCGATTACCTCAAGAAGCACTCGGACCGGGACCTGGCCTCCTTGACCTGGTACCACTTCGTGGCCGCCCTGGCCATCGCGGCGGGCACGGGACTGCTCTTCTCGCTCTACCCGGCCTGGAAGGCGGCGACCTTGGACCCGGTGGACGCCCTGCGCGACGAGTGAGACCATGAGGGTGGCCGAGGCGCTGCGCACGGGCTGGCTGGAGATCGCCTCGCACAGGGTGCGCTCGGCCCTGACCGGGCTGGCCACGGCCATCGGGGTGGCGGCCATGGTCTTCACCTTCTCCCAGATCGCGGGCCTGCAGGAGCGCCTGAGCAAGGCCATCGAACTCGCCGGACCCGGGCGTCTGGAGATCGAGCGCAAGGAGGGCTACGTCTCCCGAGGCCTCTCGCGGGGACTGACCTGGCAGGACGCGGAGCGCATCCGCCGCGCCTTCCCGGAACTCTACATGGTCTATCCGATCGCGCGGCGCTGGGGGGCGCGCATCCGCTTCGAGGACTTCAAGAACGACAGGATGAGCATCCGCGCTACGACGCCGGAGTGGCGCCGCCGCGACTGGGTCTACCATCTGCGCGGGCGCTTCATCAACGACGAGGACGTGCGCACCGCGGCGCGTGTCTGCGTGCTGGACCAGCCGGGGGGCTGGGTCAAGAAGCCTTTCTGGGCGAAGTGGTTCCCGGAGCAGGCCATGGAGAAGGTGCTCAAGCACAAGGACCTTCTGGGACGGCAGGTCAAGCTGGACGAGCACCTCTTCATGGTGGTGGGCATCCTGCAGGAGCCGCCGCGGGACAAGGACCCGCGCTGGTTCCGGCGGGAATGGGGCGGCGGCGGCGGCGGCATCGTGTTCGTGCCCCTCAGCACCTACCGCCAGACCTTGCTGCGCGCGTGGAACAAGTCCAACCCGGACGCGGTGGACGGCATCGAGGTGGATACCGGAGACGGGGCGACCGCTTCGCGCTACAAGAAGCGCATCGAGGGGCTGCTGAAGTACCTGCACCGGGGCGAGGAGGACTTCAAGGTCCGGGACTACCGGGAGATCATCCAGGGGATCGTGTCGCGCCTCCGGGAGTACGCGCTGGCCATCGCGGTGATCGGGGTGGTGGCGATCCTGGCGGGGGGGATCGGGATCATGAACGTGACCTTGGCCACGATCTTCTCGCGCATCCGGGAGATCGGCATCCGGCGGGCCTTGGGCGCCACGCGCGCGGACATCGTGACGCAGTTCTTGGTGGAGGCGACGATGCTGGGCAGCCTCGGCGGGGTGGCGGGGGCGGGGCTGGGGATCGCGGCGGTGACGTATCTGGGGCGGGAGGACCGGATGGCGCAGATCTCGGCCTGGCATGTGGCCGCGGCCATGGGGATCGCGGCTTTGGTGGCGTTCTTCTTCGCGCTTTTTCCGGCCTATCAGGCGGCCAAGCTCGACCCTATCGAGTCGCTGCACTACGAGTGAGGCATCTGGGGATGCCTACTCGCCCATCAGCCAGTATTCGTTGCC
>JAQUNT010000547.1 GCA_028717525.1 Elusimicrobiota bacterium | reverse complement strand
CACCGGCGCGCAGGGGGAGGGAAAATCCGAGCTGGTGGCGGAGCTGACCAGGCGCCTGCGCGAGGCCGGCCTGAGTCTGGGAGGCATCCACGCCCCGGGCTTCTGGACCGACGGCCGGCGCAGCGGCTTCGACCTCGTGGACCTGGGCAGCGGGGAGCGCCGGCCGCTGTGCCGCACCGAGGGCCCGGAGTCCTGGCCGTCCCAGGGTCCCTTCCGCTTCGCTCCGGAGGGGCTGGCTTTCGGCCTGCGGGCCCTGGCCGAGGCCGGGAGCCGCGACGCCGACGTGGTCTTCGTCGACGAGGTCGGCCCTCTGGAACTGCGCGGCGGTGGCTGGGCCGCGGCCCTCGACGTTTTGGCGCGCAAGCGGCGCAAGCCCATGGTCTGGGTGGTGCGCGAAGGGATCATAGACGAGGTCCGCCGCCACTGGGCCCTGGCCGAGGACGAGGTCTGGGACGCCGGGGCCAAGGACGCCTCAGCCGCGGCGGCCGGCCTGTCGGCGGCGCTGCGGGCGGAGCTAGCGCCCGGTCGAGCGGTCCGCTAGGGTCCGGGGGAACTTGCGCTTGAGCAAAGACGCGATCTCCCGCGCCAGCAGGGCCCGGAAGCCCTCTTCGCTCACGTAGGCCTCGCCGTAGAGGGTCATGAGGCCCTTGAAGGCCCCGAAGGTGAACCTGCCGTCGAGGCGCAGGCCCTGCTCGGTGAAGGCCGTGACCACGGCGATGAGGCGGTCCGCCAGGCTGCCCTCGCCCGCCAGGGCCTGGCGCAGTTCCTCGCGGTCTTGGTCTGGCCTGCGCAAGCCGGCCAAGCCGCGGCCAGAAGCGCGCACAGCGCGCCTAGGCGCAGGATTTTTCGCGCGAGCGTCACAGTGGACTAAGTATAGTCCATAGATCCGCTCCGCCGCCAGGGGCCGCTGGGGCAGAAGCCAGCCGGGAAAGGGACGCCGCGGACTTGGGCCCTTGGACCCACCATCAGTGAGGAAGAAGATAAAAATTTGGTAACGGGCGTCTACCCTATTGCGCGGCGTCAGGGCAAGGGCTACACTCTTGATAGGCGCAACCCCTCGCGTCCGTCAGGACTTGGCACCGATGCCGAAGAAGATGACCCGCAGCACGATCCTCCTAGCGGCCGCGCTTCTGGCTCCGGCCAGCTTCTGCGTTGCGCACGACCATGGCGGCGGCGGCAAATCCAGCCAGGGCGGAAGCCGCGGAGGCGAAGGCGGAGGCGGCGGCGGCAAATCCAGCCAGGGCGGAGGCCGCGGAAGCGAAGGCGGAGGCGGCGGCGGAAAATCCAGCCAGGGCGGAGGCCGCGGAGGCTTGCTCTGGTGGCTGTTGGGCGGGGGCCGCGGCCAAGGGTCGGGAACGCCCCCAGCGGCCACCACCTCGCCCAGCGCTCCGACCGCCAATACGACGGCCACCAACACCACGACCAAGACGCCGGCGCCGTCGACCCCGGTTCCGATGAAGGAGCGGGTGGTGGACCCGCCCACGTCCACGCCGGGGACTGCGTCCCAGGCGGCAGGCGCACCAGCCGCTCCCAGGAGAGAGCTGATGGCGCCCCGGCGCGCGCCCCAGCCGACGGGCCAGACCGACCTCAAGAACCTGGCCGCCTCCGGCAAGCAGCAGCTGGCCGAGATCCCTCGTTCCGCGCAGACCGCGGCGGCCTATCAGGCGCTCGACCAGGTCGAGAAGCTCGCCGGCTATTTCATGCAGTCCGCGGCCTCCCTCGCCGCCCGCGCTGATGAGGCCTCCCAGGATGAGGCGCCGGGCCAGGCCGGCGCGGCGAAAGCCGCGGCCGGCAAAGCGCCGGCCGCCCAGGCTTCGGCCCAGCCGGTCGCGACCGCGGCTGGGCAGGCTGACGAAGCCCTGACCGGGAGCACACCCGTCTCCCTCGCCGCGGGCCCCAAGCCGGCGTCGGCCGGCGGCGCGATCCTGGCGGCGTCAGCGGCCGGCTCCATCCCGGAGGATGGCGCGCCCATCCTGGGGTCCGAAGAGCCCCAGGAAGCGGCGGCGCTGAGCCCCCGGGACGTGCTCCTGGAGACCAGCAAGATCCTGGACCAGGACCCCAACAACGTGAAGGCCCGCGCGGACCGGGCCGAGGCCCTCAACCAGCTCGGCGACTACGAGTCGGCGGCGGTCGAGGCCGAGAAGGCCCTGCAGCTGGACCCGGCCGCCATCAAGGCCCTCAACGCCCGCGCCTTCGCCAACAACAAGCGCGGGCGCTACGAGCCCGCCCTGCAGGACGCTGACACGGTCGTCAAGCTCGCGCCCGACAACGCCATGGGCCACCTCAACCGGGCCATGGCCCTGGAGGGCCTGGGCAGCCCGGCCGAGGCGCTCAAGGAGTACCTCCTGGCCGCCCAGCTCGACCCGTCCTTGAAGACCTTCCTCGCCGACGCGCAGGCCAGGCAGGCGGGCTCGGCGCAGTCCGGCGCGGCGCGGGGGACCCCCGCCGCGCTCTGGGCCTTCGGCGCGCTGCTGGCCGCCGGACTGCCGCTGGGGCTTTGGGCCCGGCGTCGGTCCTCGGCCGCCCGGGCGGCGCGGGCCTTGAAGGTGGTGGTCGTGGGCGCCGTGATCGGGGG
>JAQUNT010000546.1 GCA_028717525.1 Elusimicrobiota bacterium | reverse complement strand
GGCTCCTCCCGGCTACACCCTCTCACATCCCCCCGAGCCCCTGAGGCAGACCTGGGGCGGGCGGGAGGTGGATTTCCAGCCTCGGACCGCTGGCGAGGCATTGCTGGCCATCGTCTACGACGAGGGGAGCTGGGTGAAGGACTTCGAGGGGGACTGGCGCGCTTGGTGGCGCGGCAACCGGCACCTCTACCTCTCCCGCGACGGCAAGGCCTCAGACGTCCAGGATGAGCCGCGCCGTCAGCCCTGAGCGCAGGGCCCGGACCTTCAGGCCGTGGTAGGTCGCGGCCTTGATCTCGCGCTCCAAGGGCAGGCGCCGTCTGCGCTCGCCCAGGATCCGGACGCGCAGTCCGTCCGGAGCGGCCTGGAGCACCTCCAAGCCGGAGAGCCGGAACCTCTTGGTGCCGACCAGGAAGACCAGCTCATTGAGCCAGGCCACCAAGACGTCCTCGGGCGACCCGCCGCGGAAGGACCAACTCAGGCGGGCCCGGCCGCGCCCCTCCAGCCGCGCCCCGTAGACGGCCAGCAGCCCCTCGGCCGCGCAGCGGTAGAAGGAGGCCCAGTCCGGGGCCTTGAGCTCGAGGCCCATCTCGGAGGTATGGGGCAGGATGCGGAAGCCCGGCTTCACCCCTTCACCACCCCGATGGGCCGCATGCGCGCCACCTTGCGCGAGATCCCGGCGCCGTGGCAGGCGGCCACCACCTCTGAGACGTCCTTGTAGGCGAAGGGGGCCTCCTCGGCCAGGCCCCGGAAGGAGTCGGTGCGCACCTCGATGCCCAGGCGCTTCAGCTGGTTGAAGAGCGCCTGGCCCTGGATCTGCTTCAAGGCCTGATGCCGGCTCATCATCCGTCCGGCGCCGTGCGCCGTGGTCCCCCAGGTCTCCTGCATGGCCGTCTCCGTTCCGACCAGCACGTAGGAGGCGGTGCCCATGGAGCCGGGCACCAGGACCGGCTGGCCCACGGCCCGGTAGGCCTCGGGCAGCTCGGGCCGGCCGGCCGGGAAGGCCCGGGTCGCGCCCTTGCGGTGCACGCAGAGCCGCCGCATCCGGCCCGCGACCTCGTGCTCCTCGACCTGGCAGAGGTTGTGGGCCACGTCGTAGACCACGCGCAGGCCCAGGTCCCGGCCCACGGCCCGGAGGAAAGCTTGCCGCGTCAGATGCGTGATGGCCTGCCGGTTGGCCCGCGCGAAGTTCGCCGCCGCGCCCATGGCTCCGAGATAGGCCCGCCCCTCCGGCGAAGCGAAGGGCGCGCAGCAGAGCTGGCGGTCGGGCAAGGAGATGTTGTACTTGCGCGCCGCGGACTGCATGGAGCGCAAGAAGTCGTCGCAGATCTGGTAGCCGCAGCCCCGCGAGCCGGTGTGGATGAGGACCGTCAGTTGGCCCGGGAAGAGGCCGAACACCGCAGCCGTGCCCGGCTCATAGACCTCCACGACCTCCTGCAACTCCAGGAAATGGTTCCCGCTGCCCAAGGTGCCCAGCTGGTTCTGCCCGCGCTCCACGGCGCGCGGGCTGGGCCGCTCCGGGTCGGCCTCGGCCAAAGCTCCGCCGTCCTCCACGGCCTCGAGGTCCGCGCGCTCGCCGTAGCCTTTCGCGACCGCCCAGCGCGCGCCCTGGGCGAAGACCTTGCGTAGCTCGGGCTGGCTCAGGCGGAAGGGCCCTTCCGAGCCCACGCCCGAGGGCACGGTCTTGAAGAGCGTGTCCATGAGCTTGGGCAGGACCGCCTTGACCTCCGCGGCCTTGAGGTCGCTGCGCAGCAGGCGCACCCCGCAGGAGATGTCATAGCCCACGGCCCCGGGGCTGATCACGCCGTCTTCGGCCGAGGTGGCGGCCACTCCGCCCACGGGCATGCCGTAGCCCCAGTGCGCGTCGGGCATGGCCAGGGAATAGCGCACGATGCCGGGCAGGGCCGCCACGTTGGCCACCTGCTCCGCCACCTTCTCGGCCTCGAACTTGGGCAGCATGCGCTCCGTGGCGTAGACCAGGCCGGGCACGCGCATGGCCCCGGCGCGCGGCAGTTCCCAGCGGTAGTCGTCGATCCTGCGGAACCTGGACATGTTTCAGCGGCCCGCGAAGGGGATCTTCGTGGAGCCGTCGGAGACCGCGGCTCCGGGCCTGAGGCGGTTGAAATCTATGGACCCAGGCGAAGCCACCCTGAGCGAAGAGCCCAGCAGCTGCCGGAAGAAAACCTTGCGCGCGGACGGCTCGTTGTGTCGCGCCAAGGCGGCCATCATGCGCTCCAGGCGCTGGTTGGGTTCGGCCGAGCCGCGGAAAAGCCAGGCGAAGAGTCCCATGGACCTGCTCCAGGCCCAAGCTTAGCAGCAATGGCGGGCCGAGTCAACCTTCCCGGCTTGGTGTGTTGTATCATAAAGGATGCGGACAGGAACCTCAGGATGACCGGCAGACCGAAGCCGCCTCTGCGCAGGGCCGGGCCGGGGCTGGCCCTCGCGTTGCTCGCGGGCCTGGGGTCCGCGGCCCAGACCGCGTCCCGCCCCGACGACCTGTGGCCGCAGGCGGTGCGCTTTCCGGACGCCGCGCGGATCCAGACCGTCTGGAAGGGCGACGGCACGACGGAAGTCTTCGGGCG
>JAQUNT010000545.1 GCA_028717525.1 Elusimicrobiota bacterium | reverse complement strand
GCGGCAAGCATGATGGCAGATAAGCTCTTCATCCATCCCTCCGCGGGGGCGGGGATTCGCAACGGGCCCACTATAGCAGAAAGGCGCAGGACGCGCAAGCGAAGGTCCGGGCCCAGTTCGTCGAGACTGTGGCCCCGCCCAGCCAGAACAGCTCGACGGCGTAGGTGCAGCTCCGGCTCGAGCGGGCCGCGGCGCGGTACCTATATCCCAGCTGCCCCCGGACAATGGGCCCAGGTCTTTTGGGCCTGGCACCGGCTGACCGATCCGGCATCATCGATTCGTGGTATCATTGACCCCGGTACGCCGATCATGCCCGACATATCAGGATCGCAGATGAAGGCGTCTAGGATGACGACCTCGCCTTGAGGCTGCTGGTCCTAGGCGGGACGGTCTTCCTGGGGCGCCATCTCGTGGAGGCGGCCCTGGCCCGCGGGCACGCGGTCACCCTCCTCAACAGGGGCAAGCACGGCCCGGACCTCTTCCCGGGGGTCGAGAGACTGCGCTGCGACCGCGACGGTGATCTCAGCGCTCTCCACGGCCGGAGCTTCGACGCGGTGTTCGACCCTTCCGGGTACCGGCCCGGCCAGGTGCGGGCGGTGATCGAGGCCCTGCGCCGGCCCATCCCTCATTACACCTTCGTTTCGAGCATCTCAGCGTACCGCCGGTTCCCTCCGGGCCGCTCGTACGATGAGGACTCTCCCCTCAGGGAGGGAAGCGCCGGCTATGGGGCGCTCAAGGCGCGCTGCGAGGAGGCGCTCGACGCCGCCCTTCCGGGCCGCTGCGCTTGCGTCAGGCCCGGGCTCATCGCCGGTCCCTGCGACCCCTCGGACCGCTTCACCTATTGGCCGCGGCGCTTCGCCCAAGGGGGTGAGATCCTGGCCCCCGGGCGGCCCGAGCGCCCTGTCCAATTCATCGATGTCCGGGACCTGGCCGAGTGGTGCTTGCGCCTGGCCGAAGCCAGGCGCGCCGGGCGGTTCAACGCGGTCGGGCCCGGATCCCGGCTGACCATGGAGGGATTCCTGGACGCCTGCCGCAGGGCCCTAGGAATACGAGCGCGTCTGACCTGGGCCGACGACGCGGCCCTTCTGGCCGCGGGAGTCGAACCCTGGACCGAGATGCCGCTCTGGATACCGGAGGCCGATCCTGAGTCCGGCGGGATGCTGCGCGCGGACAACCAGCGCGCCATGGCGGCCGGCTTGGCCTTCCGCCCGATCGAGGACACGATCAAAGGTGCGCTGGAGTGGAACGTCCGGACCGGCGGTCCTCAGGACTCTGCCATCCGAGTCCGCCCCCTCTCTCTTCAGCGCGAGGCGGCCGTGCTGGCCTCGATCAGGAGGTCGAGCGCCTCCAGGTAGGACTCCGCGCCCTTGCCGCTGATGGCGGCCAGGCAGACCGGAGCGATGACCGAGCGGCGGCGGAAGGCCTCGCGCCTCTTGATGTCCGTCAGGTGGACCTCGACGACGGGCAGGCCGATGGCCGCCACCGCGTCGCGCAGGGCGTAGGAGTAGTGCGTGTAAGCGCCCGGGTTGAAGACCACGCCCTGCGCCCAGCGGCGGCTCCGGTGGAGCCGGTCGATGAGCGCGCCCTCGCAGTTGTCCTGGAAGATGCGCAGGCGCGCCCCGCGCTTGCGGGCATGGGCGCGCAGGAGAGCGTTGAGCCGGGACAAGGACATCGTCCCGTAGACCTCGGGCTCCCGCTGCCCCAGCAGGTTCAGGTTCGGACCGTGCAGGACCAGTATCCTCATCTCAGCTCTCCCAGGACGAAGCGGACCGCCTCGCGCAGGCGGCTTTCCGGCACGCGGTCCGTCACCAGCGGCCGGCCCTCCGCCTTGAGCAGGACGAAGCGCGGGCGGCCGCGGCGGACCTTCTTGTCCCGCCGCAGGGCGGCGAGGACCGCGGTCTGGTTCAGGCGCAGACGCGGCAGGGGGAAGGTCTTGAGGAAATCCTCCAGCGCGCGGGCCGTCTTCGCGGGCAGCCCCGCCAGGGGCCGCGAGAGACGCAGGGCCGCGCGCATGCCGCAGACCACCGCCTCGCCGTGGCGCAGGGGGCCGAAGCCGGCGGCCGCCTCCAGGGCGTGGCCGACGGTGTGGCCGAAATTGAGCACCTCGCGCAGCCCCTTCTCTTCGCGCGGGTCGCGGTCCACCACGGCCGCCTTGCCGGCGGCGGCCCGGCGCACGGCCCGCTCCAGGGCCGCGGGCTCGCCGGCTACGAGCCGCGGCCAGTCCTGCCGCAGGCTCCTGAGCAGGCCCGGGTCGCGGACCAGGCCCACCTTGACCGCCTCGGCCAGGCCGCAGAGGCGCTCCCGCCGGGACAAGGAGGCCAGGAAGTCCGTGTCGCAGACCACGGCCCGGGGCATGTGGAAGGCTCCCGCGAGGTTCTTACCCTCGGGCAGGTCGATGGCCGTCTTGCCGCCGATGCCCGCGTCGACCTGCCCGACCAAGGTCGTGGGCAGGCTGAGCCAGTCGATGCCGCGGAGGTAGACCGCGGCGGCGAAGCCCGCGGCATCCGTGACCGAGCCGCCGCCCAGCGCCAGCAGGACCGAGTCCCGGCCCAGGCTCTGGCTGAGCATCCGGCGCATGAGACGGGA
>JAQUNT010000544.1 GCA_028717525.1 Elusimicrobiota bacterium | reverse complement strand
GGGGCGGCCGGCTGCTCGGCTACGTCCATGGGATCACGGAGAAGGCCAGGTTCGGCGGCATGCAGCTCGTCATCTCCACCGATCCGGGAGGCGTGATCACCGGCTTCTACTACCAGAGGCTCCTCTCGCCGGAAGCCAAGAAGCTCAGGGACCCGTCCTTCACCAGGCGCTTCATAGGCCTGACCCTCGCCGACTTCTACCGAGGCGAGCCGCAGAAGCGGATCCACGACCCTACGGGACACAGCCGAGCCGAGTTCCAGTCGACCTTGCGGGGATTGCTCAAGAATCTCGTCCTCCTCGATGCGTTCAAGCTCGACAACAAATACGACGCCGTTTATCGTAGAATCAAGGGCAAATGAAGATGAGAACCAAGAACCCAACCCTCGCTGGTCTGGCGGTCGGACTGGCCATCCTGGCGCTGAGCGGCTGCCGGCGCGCAGGCGAGTCGTTCGGAGCGGCGATCTCCGACCGGACCTTGGTGCCGATCAGCTCCATCGTGGCGAATCCCGCCGCTTACGCGGGCAAAAGCGCCACGATCGCGGGCCGGATCGTGGCGGAATGTCCCTCCGGCTGCTGGTTCGAACTGCAGCAGGATGCGGCCATCCTGCACGTGGACATCAATCCCTCCGGCTTCGCCATACCGCAGAAGGTGGGCGGCGACGCGACCGTGCAGGGCCGCATCGAGCTCGAAGACGGCCGGCCGGTCCTGATCGGCGGCGGAGTCGAGCTGCATTGAACGTCTTCCTGCTTTCGGCCAGGAACCTCAGGCGCCGGCCGATCCGCTCCCTGCTCACCATCGGGGGCGTGGCCATGGCCGTCGCCGTGCTCATCAGCCTGCTGGGATTCGACGAAGGCTATCAAAGGTCCCTCACCGCCAACATCGACAGGATGGGCTACCAGCTCCTGGTCACGGCCAAGGGCTGCCCCTACGAGGCCGCCACCATGATGCTCCGGGGCGGCGGGGGCATGAGGTACATGGACCAGAAGGTCTACGACGCGATCCGCAAGGACCAGCGCATCGAGAAGATGTCTCCCCAGCTGGTGGCCAGCGCCTTCGACCCGGGCTTGAAGGGCGGCGCCATGCTCTTCATGGGCGTCAGCGACGACTATCTGAAGCTCAAGCCCTGGGTCGCCTTCAAGTCCGGACGCTGGTTCTCCGGCGACGATGCCGATGAGGTCATCATCGGCTACGAGGCCGCCGAGTACGAGCAGCGCGAGGTGGGCGACGAGATCTACGTCCCCGGGCCGGACCGGATCCTCAAGGTCGTCGGGGTCTTCGCGCGCACCGGGACCCAGGACGACGGGATGATGCTCGTCCCCTTGCGCTGCGCCCAGCGCCTCTTCTCCCTGCCCGCCAAGCTCAGCGCCATCGGCATCAAGCTCAAGGACCTCGGCCTGGTGGCGCGGTTCGAGGAGGACCTCTACGCCTTGCCCGGGATCCAGGTGGTCAGCATGGCCCAGGTGCGGGGGACCATACTCAATCTCATCTCCTCGGCCAGGGCCCTGGCCGAGGCGGTGGCGTTCATCGCCGTCTTCATCGCCGCCGCGGGAGTGATGAACACGATCCTGATGTCCGTCTTCGAGCGGACCCGGGAGATCGGCATCGCCAAGTCGCTGGGCGCGTCCCGGCTGGACGTCTTCACTCTGATCTGGGCCGAGACCGTCCTGATCTGCGGCCTGGGCGGCGCGCTGGGCTGCGTCCTGGCCCTGGCCGGCACGGGCTGGGCGGAGCGTGTCATCAGAGGGATGCTGCCTTACGCCCCGGCGGGGACGCTCG
Organism: Elusimicrobiota bacterium; assembly: GCA_028717525.1. GTDB lineage: Bacteria > Elusimicrobiota > Elusimicrobia > UBA1565 > UBA9628 > UBA9628. Next base: position 823 of record JAQUNT010000544.1, on the reverse strand, counting down.
TGCTCATCGAGCCGCGGCTGCTGGCGGCCGCGCTCCTGGGCGCGGTCATGCTCGGCGTGATCAGCGGCGTCTATCCGGCCTGGCGCGCCTGCTCCATGAGGCCGGTGCAGGCCATCCGCGCCCAGGAATAGCCATGGCCGAGGCGATCGTGAAGGCGGAACGTCTCACCAAGCTCTATGAGCGCCCCGCGGAGGTGATCCGCGCCGTCGACGCGGCGGACCTGGAGGTCCGGCCGGGCGAGTTCGTCGCCGTGATGGGGCCCAGCGGCTCGGGCAAGACGACTCTGCTCGATCTGATCGGATGCCTGGATTCGGCCACGAGCGGCAGGCTCTGGGTCCTGGGCGAGGAGGTCTCGGGGCTCCCGGAGGACCGGCTCGTCGCCGTGCGCCGCGGCCGGATCGGATTCGTGTTCCAGGACGCGTCTCTGCTGCCGACCCTCACGGCCCTGGAGAACGTCCGCTACGGAGCCTGGCTCAGCCGCAAAGACGCCTCGGCCGGCCGGGCCAGGGACTGTCTCGCCCAGGTGGGACTCGGCAACAGGGCGGAGCATTTCCCCGGGCAGCTCAGCGGCGGCGAGATGCAGCGCGCGGCCATAGCCCGCGCCTTGGCGGTCGCGCCCAGGCTGCTCATCGCCGATGAGCCGACCGGGAATCTGGATTCGCGCCAGGCCCAGACGATCTTCGAGCTGCTCCAGGGGCTGGCCCAGGAGGGCCTGACCGTGATCTGGGCCACCCACAACGCCGCTCTGGGCGGCCGGTGCCCGAGAGTCTTGTCTCTGAGAGACGGCCGGCTGTTCGCTGGAGCTTCATGAGGGGATATCTTA
>JAQUNT010000543.1 GCA_028717525.1 Elusimicrobiota bacterium | reverse complement strand
TATCCTGTCCCGCCATTCTGAGACACCGTCAGGCTGTTTAATCTGTTGACGTTCTGACCTCCCAACCAATAACTGTCGTTGCAATTGGAGGGAGGAATGGCTTCAAGGAAGAGAAGACGAAGGCCGTATCCTGTAGCTGAGAAGTTGGAAGTCATCAAGGCCCGCCAGAAGGGCCTGTCTGTGGTGGACGTGGCCTCGATGTTCCACGTGGGTACCACGACTGTACGGGCCTGGGAGCGTGCCTACGCCGCCAAGGGCTTGCCTGGGCTGGAGAACGCGCCTAGCGGCAAGCCCAGGGCCTTAAACGCGAAGACGCAGGCGGCCGAGAAGGTTCTGGGTGAGCTGAAGCGGCAAGCGCCCGAGGCGGGCATCAGCAAGGCGCAGGGCCTGCTCTACCGTCATGGCCTGCTGGACCTGGCCCGCGAGACGGTGAGACGGATCCTGCACCGGCAGGGCCACCAGCCCCAGGCCGACCGGTTCAAACGCAAGAACCCGCCTAAACGGGTGCGTTCCTTCGAGCGGGCCAACCCGAACGACCTCTGGCAAACGGACATCATGACGTTCATGCTCAAGAGCCAGTATCGGGTCTACCTGATCGGCTTCATGGACGACCATAGCAGGTTCCTCGTGGGCTGGGGGCTCTACCGCTTCCAGACCGCGGCCAACGTGATGGAGGTCTTCCGCGCGGCGGTCGAGAAGCACGGCACGCCCAAGGAGCTGTTGTCCGACAACGGGAGGCAGTATTACACCTGGCGGGGCAAGAGCGCCTTCACGACGATGTTGACCAAGATGGGGATCCGGCACATCCGCAGCCGGCCGTATCATCCCCAGACCTTGGGCAAGATCGAGTCGTTCTGGAGGAACCTCATCCAGGAATGCCTCGAGCAGACGCCCCTGCCGACCTTCGAGGAGGCGCAGAGCAAGATCGGCGAGTTCATCGAGTACTACAACTTCAAGAGGCCGCACCAGGGGATCAAGAACCTGACGCCCTCGGACCGCTACTTCCGGGTGGCCGGCCAGGTCCAGCAGATGGTGGAGCAGAACACGGCCAAGGTCGAAGAGCAGAAGACGCCCGTCAATAGCTACACGCCGCCCACGTACATCGTAGGCAACATTGGCGGCAAGGAACTGCGGGTGGTGGCGAAGGAAGCGCAGGTGTCGCTGCGCGAGGCGGTCAAAGAAAACATAGAATCGGGAGGAGCCAATGATTCCGACGGAGGCAGCCGTGATGGAAAACCCGCAGGAGCCGTCGAAGGAGAAGCTTCCCAGCCCGCAGGAGCGGCTGGAGTTGGTGCTGCTGGGGCTGGCCAGGGAGCAGACGGTGGACCGGCTGTGCCAGCAGGCGGGGGTGTCGAAGTCGCTGTTCTACCAGTGGCTCAGACGGGGCAAGGATGCGCTGCTCAAGGCACTGGAAGCCAAGAAGCCGGGCCGCAAGCCGATCCTGCCTCCGGAGAGCGCCCATGCGATCAGCATGCTGGAAGCGCGAATCAAGCACATGGAGCAGGAGATGTCGGACCTGCGCCAGGACCGGGACCGGTTCAAGGACATGGCAGAGATGGGCCAGCGGATAATCGAGCGCAACGGGTGGAACAGTGAAGCCCAGCCTGCTAAAAAAAACGGCAGGCGGACGCGCAGACGCGGCAACGCTATGCCCGGGAATGGGCCATCGAGCGGGGACTCGGCGCCCGAACCGCCCGCTTCGCCAAGCTCTGGGGAATCAGCCGCAGCACCCACTGGAGATGGCTCAACGGGAAGCTCAAAGGCCGAAGGCGCTGCCTGAGGCGCAACGAGCTGGCTAGGCAAAAGGTGATCGCATTGGACAGGCGGTATCGCTCAAGTTGGGGCGTGCGGGACATTGGGCACGTGGTGGGCCTTAGCCCGACCACGGTGGCCAGAATCGTGCGGGAAGAACGAGGGCCGCGGCCGAAGCGTTCTCGGCCGCAGCACGTGCGCCGCACGAAGTTCATGCGGCGGGACGTGATGTGGTCCTCGGACTTCATGGAATTGCCCGACAAGAGCAAGCTGCTCAAGACGCTCGACGAGATGTCCCGCTATCGGCTGGGCTGGGAGCTGGTCAAAAGCGAGAGTGCCCAGGACCTGGTCGTGCATGCGTGGCAGATCATCGAGCGGATGGGCCGCAAGCCGCTGGTCTGGAAATTCGATCATGGCTCGGCGTTCATGAGCCAGGCGTTTCGGGCTTTCTTGGCGGATCAGCAGATCGTGCCATATCCGATTCCGCCGAGGGCGCCGTGGGTCAATGGGCGGACCGAGAGAGACAACAAAGAAGTGCGCAACTGGCTTATTCCCGTCGAGAAGCGACAGCTGGATGCGCAAGCTTGGGAGCGGGAGATTGATGAAGGGATGTGGATGCTCAACTTCATCAAGCCGCGGGCGGTACTGGGGTTCAAGAGCTCGGCTTCAGTCTATTTCGAGCAGCCGGCGATCCCGGAGCCAGACCGCGTGAGCTTCCTTGCCGAATTACGCCGCTTGAAAACAGAATCCGGCAAGTCGTTTAATAGCGAGCGAATTCATCGGAAAGCTGTAAGGCGGTTGCTTCAGGACTGGAAGTTGTATGAAGAGTGGTTGCCGGAGGCAGAAACC
>JAQUNT010000542.1 GCA_028717525.1 Elusimicrobiota bacterium | reverse complement strand
TAGTCCGCCACCGCAAGGGTGCGGTAGACCGTATCGAGGATGGTGTCTCGGTCCTTGAAGAACGGCCGCAACTCCGGAGCAATCCTTTCCGCCGCAGCCTCGCGGCTGCGCTCGGCGTGGATGGGGGCGCGGAAAGCCTCGAAGCTCTCCGCGATCAAGACCAGGTCCGGCTCGGCCCTGGCTAGACCCTCGCCCCTCTCCCGCGGGTAGTCCTGGAGCAGGATTTGGATCGGGTCTGCGGAGGGCTCTGCGCTGCGGGCCCCTGAGCCGGAGCCGGCCAACAAGAGCAACGCCAGGGCCGCAGGAGAACCAGAAAAGCCTTTCATAATGAGGCGCACGCGCAAGGAGCACGCGTGCGCGCCTCGCGACGCGAAGCGTCGCGAGTTCCGAGGACGGCGCCGGCCTCACTCGGCTTCGGGCGGATAGACCTTGATCTCCACGCGGCGGTTGCGGGAGTGGTCGGTCAGCGACATGGGGTTGTCCCAGCCGTTGCCGATGACCGCCAGCTTGTTCTGCGGGAACTTGTACTTGGCCGCGATGGCCTGCTTGACCGACTCGGCCCGCCGCTCGGAGAGCTCCTGCACGGCCAAGGACATCTCCTGGAAGATCCGGGGGCCCTCGCGCTGGAACTCCACCTTGCGCGAGGTGTCCACGTTGCCCTCGATGACGATGCGCGCGGCCGCGAACTTGCCGGCCAGCCGCCCCACCTCCTCCAGGACGTTGGGGATGTTGGAGTCGTACTTGGAGTCCAGGGCCCAGGAGTTGGGCGCGAAGGTGATCATGACCGACTTGGTCAGGATGGGCTGCGACTCCAGCTTCATGCGCGAGATGTTGACCTTGTTGAAGGCCGGGGTGTACTCGTCCTTGTGGTGCGGGTACTTGCCCTCCAGCTCGGCCAGCACCGAGGTGTCCACGATCTCGTCGGCCCGGACGGGAGTGCCTATGGCCCCGTAAGACTTGTACACATAGCTGGCCGCGGCCCAGGTGCGCGCGAAGTTGGCCGGGTTGTCCTTGTCGAAGAAGAACTTCTTGTTCTCCGCGAAGTTGGTCATGTGCGCGTCGCCCATCATGCCCTTGGCCTCGTCCACGGAGAGGCCGAAGCCCTTGGCCATGAGCCCCGCCACCTTGGCCGGCTCCTTCTGGGCGAGGTCGTAGCCGTCGAGGATGCCGGCCACCAGTCCCTTGACGATGTCGCGGTGGTCCCGGGCGAAGTCGGCGCGCACGGCGTACACGTCCGCGATGAGCTGCGAGGCGTCGCGGGTGGTGGTGAGCAGGCGCGCGCCGGAGACGCCGCCCTTCTTGCCGCCGTACTTCTCGTCGGTGATGTTGTAGATGTCCGGCGACCAGGACACGCAGGCGTCGATGTCCGAGTTATCCACGAAGGCCTTGGCCGCTTCGAAGGCCGTGGCCGTGAACTTGAAGTTGACCTCGGAGGGCTGGATGCCCGCGTCGGTGAGCACGCTCAGGATGTAGTAGTGCGAGGGCGAGTTCTGGGCCAGCACGATGGTCTTGCCGCGCAGGTCCTTGGCCTCGTTGATGTGCGCGCGCACCACCACGCCGTCGCCGCCGTAGGACCAGTCGATCTGCTGGAACACGATGGGCAGCGTGCGCGAGTCGCGCGAGAGGCCCGGGGCGAAGAGGGCGATCATGTCCAAGGTGCCCCACAGGACGTGGGACTGGCCCGAGGCGAAGGCGTCGCGCGCGGCCACCGGGTCGTCGATGAGCTTGAGGTCCACCAGGAAGCCGTGCTTCTTGAAGAACACGGAGTCCTTGTTGGGCCCGAAGCCGTTGTTGGCCGCGATGATGGGGGCCCAGCCGCCCCAGATGTTGATGGGGAAGACCACCGTGTTGTCCTTGAAGGTGTAGGCGGAGGTGCCCTTGACCTGGGACACGGCCTGCTTGGCCACGAAGCTGTAGTTCTTGGCCGTGGTCGGGGTCTCGGTCCCGGCCTTGATCTTGTCCAGGGTCTCCTTGTCTATGGTCTTGCCCGCGGAGATGGGCATGTGCCCGGGCTTGATGACCCCGAACTTGTAGAGGGCCCCCAGAGCCAGGGCCCCGATGACCAGAAGCAGCGCGATCTTACCGCCGAGTTTCAGTTCCATGGTCTCACTCCTTGCCCTTCTGCGCGTCCTTCATGCCGATGGTCTTCTCCGCGGCCTCCTTCTTGTCGCCGCCCTCGGCGCCGCCCACGCCCATCTCCATCTGGAAGGTCTTGAAGAGCTCCTTGCCCTCCAGTTCGTCCGCGGTCTCGTCGGCGGCCATGGACTTGGCGTCCACGCTCTCCGCGGCCATGGCCAGCCGGCCCTCGGCCTCGGCGTTCTTGGCGCGCAGCTTGCCGATCATCTCCTCGTGGGTGGCGTCCACGCCCGCCACCTCGAACTGCTCGAAGGTGTCGGCCAGCTCCGACTTCCACTTCGAAGCCTCGGCGTCGCGGATGGCGGCCATGGCCTCCTCGGTCTTGGCCTTCATCTCGCGCATGAACTTCTCCTTCATCTTGAGCAGGGCGTCGTAGCCGGCCTGGGCGGCCTGGAGCTGCTCCTGGTCACGGGCCAGAGCTTCCTGGGTGCGCTTGAGGCGCACGGCGAACTGGGCGCCCAGGGACT
>JAQUNT010000541.1 GCA_028717525.1 Elusimicrobiota bacterium | reverse complement strand
GGCAGGTTGCGCAGCTTTTCAAGTATCGTTGCTTCAAGCCCGGCAATGCCGGCAGGCCGCCGGACGCCGCGTAGACCGGGCTGGAGAACTCGATGCCCTGGGACGCGAAGAACGACTGGACCACGCGCAGGTAGTCCGGGCGCTCCAGGAACAGCACGCCCTGGTCGATGTTGGTCCCGTCGCAGACCTCGCGGATGCCGTTGTTGAGGCAGTAGATGACGGCCGCGGTCTCGAACGACAGCCGGCAGCACAGGTCGACCACCAGCGTGGACCCGTACTTGCGGATCAGCCCGGGCAGAGGGCGGCGCAGCCGCTGGAAGAACTCGGACACGTAGACGATGCGGTGCACGACGCGGTCCGCGCCGTACTTCTCCTGCAGTTCGAGCACATGCGTCCGGGAGGAGCCGACCTTGACGCAGAAGCCGTTGCAGAAGGTCAGCAGGTGCAGGCGCACGCTCGCGTCTTCTTCGAGCAGGCGGGCCGCGGCCAAGGTGGTGTCGACGCCCCCGGAGAACATCATGCACACGTCCCGGGTTCCCGGCGTCATCGGCGCGGCACCTCGCCCAGCACGGCCTTGAGCGCCGCGAGCGTCTCCGCGATCTCCTCCACGGAGGTGGAGCCGCCCAAGGAGAAGCGGATGACCGAACGGGCCAGAGCCGGGTCGAGCCCCAGGGCCTTGAGCACGTGGGAGGGCTCGCGGTCCGAGGACCCGCAGGCGGCGCCGGTGGACACCGCGATGCCGCGCATATCCAGGTTGGCGACCAGGGCCTGGTTGTCCCGGCCCGGGAAGCACACGGCGGACGTGTTGGGCAGGCGGGGCGCGGCCGCGCCCAGGAAGACCGCCCGGGGCTCCAGCTCGCGCAGGCCCTGCTCCAGGCGGCCGCGCTGCGCCTCCAGGTAGGCCGCCTCCACCGCCAGGCCGCGGCCGGCCAGCAAAGCCGCGGCGCCCAGGCCCACGATGCCGGCTACGTTGTAGGTCCCGGGGCGCAGGCCGCTCTCCTGGCTCCCGCCCTGCAGGACGGGCCGCAGGCTCACGCCCTGGCGCACGAACAGGGCGCCCACTCCCTGCGGCCCGTGCATCTTGTGGGCGGAGAGGCTGAGCAGGTCCGCGCCCAGCCGGCGGACGTCCACAGGGACCTTGCCCGCGGACTGCACGGCGTCTACGTGGAACAGGATCGATCTTTTCCGGAGCGCCTCGGCCAGCCGCGGGATGGGCTGGATGGTCCCGATCTCGTTGTTGGCGTGCATGATGCTGGCCAGGATGGTCCGCCCGGTCAGGGCCGATCCCAAGGACTCCGGCCGGACCAGGCCGTCTCGGTCCACGGGCAGGCGGGAGAGCTGGAAGCCCTGGCCGGCCAGGTCCTCGGCGCAGCGGAGCACGGAATGGTGCTCCACGGCGCTGACGATGATGTGGTCCCCCTGCCCGCGCCGGGCCAGGCAGGCGCCGCGCAGGGCGAGGTTGTTGGCCTCGGTCCCGCCGCCGGTGAAGAGTATCTCCTCGGGCCGGCAGTGGAGCAGGCCGGCGACCTGCGCGCGGGCGAGCTCCACGGCCTTCTTCGCCTCCCGGCCCGGGCCGTGGGCGCTGGAGGCGTTGCCCCAGCGTCCCCGCAGCCAGGGCAGCATGCTTTCCAGAACCTGGGGCCGCAGCGGGGCCGTGGCATTATGGTCCAGGTAGATCGGCATGGGGGCGGGTCCGACGGCACCTCATTATAATATAGTTATAATAACCGAAGGCCGCATCCATGAGCGCCGACTCGGATGGTTCACTGATCCGCGAGACCCGGGGCGTGTGCCCCCAGTGCCTCCAGCCGGCGGCCGCGCGGATCCGGGAGATGGACGGCGGCGTCTGGCTGGTCAAGTCCTGCGCCGAGCACGGCGACAGCCGCGCCTTCCTGTCCGCGGACCCCGCGTACTTCCGGGACCTGTACCGCTTCTATAGCTCCGTCATGCCCCGGAGCCTGCCCCAGCGCGACTACATCATCCGCCTGACCGAGCGCTGCAACCTGGCCTGCGCCATCTGCCTGGCCGGCGCCAACCAGGACGTCCTGCCGGATCTCACCGCGGCGGACGTGCGCCGGCTGGTGCAGGGCCGGCGCGGCCAGAAACTGGACCTCATGGGTTGCGAGCCCACGGTGCTCGCGGATCTGCCGGAGATGGTCCGGGTGATCGTCCAGTCCGGCAACATCGCGGCCCTGCACACCAACGGCATCGCCTTGGCCGACCGCGACTACGCGCGGCGGCTCAAGGACGCCGGCCTGCACGAGGTGCACCTGCAGTTCGACGCGCTGGACGACGGCGTCTATCAGGTCATCCGCGGCCGGCCCCTGCTGGAGACCAAGCTGCGGGCCCTGGACAACCTCAGCGAGCTTGGCATCCCCGTGGACTTGGTCGTGACCGTGCTCGCCGGCGTCAACGAGAAGGAACTCCTGCCCATCCTCGAGTTCGGGGCCAAGCGCGCCAACGTCAAGGAGGTCTTCTTCCTGGGCTGCCGGCCTCTGGGACGCGCCGCCTCCGGCTTCGAGGCCCGGCAGCTCATGCCGGACCAGGTCATCGACCTTCTGGCCGCGGCCACGGGCGGCCGGATCTCCCGGGACAAGGTGCGGCGCTTCCA
>JAQUNT010000540.1 GCA_028717525.1 Elusimicrobiota bacterium | reverse complement strand
GGGCGGCCGGGCAGCTCCGAAGGCATGCTGCTCGCCGCGGACCGCGACCCCCTGGGCGCGGCCCTGCGGGAGGCCGATCCGTTCCTCGACATCGTGCGGCGCCTGGCCGGCTCTTTGGCCGACATCGTCGACGGCCTGGTGCGCCTCTCCCAGGACAGCGAGCGCCTCCAGGGCGGGCTGACCTCGGCCATCGCGGAGCTCACCCACGCCCACACCCAGCTCATCGAGAAATCCCGCGAGGTGCGCACCTTGCACGACGTGGCCGAGGCCTTGGTCACGCGGGGGGCCAAGGCCCAGTCGCTGGCAGCCATCGTCACCATCGTGGCCAAGTACCTGCAGGCGGACATCGTGGCCTTCCTCCTCTACGACGAGCGGACCCAGGAGCTGGTCACCCAGCCCGGGGCCTACGGGCTGGAGGGGGAGGAGCAGTTCTACCGCCTGCCGCTCTCGCGCGAGGACGCCTCCTCGGTGCGGGTCTACCGGACCCGCAAGCCCTTCCTGACCGGCGACGCGCAGAACGACCCCGGCGCGATCGCGCACTACGCCAAGCTCTGGAAAGCGCACGCCCTGATGGCCATCCCCCTGCTGGTGGAGGAGCGCTGCATCGGCGTCATGCGCGTGGGCAGCTTCCAGAAGGACGCCTTCAGCGCCGAGCAGCTCGACATGATGACCATCATCGCGGAGGAGGCCGCGGTCATCGTGGAGACCGCCATCCTCAACCGCAAGCTGGCCCAGGTGGCGGAGCAGCTGGCCGGGCTCGACCGGATGAAGAGCGAGTTCGTCTCCACGGTCAGTCACGAGTTCAAGACGCCGCTGACCGCGCTGTCGGGCTTCCTGGACGTGCTGCTCGCGGGCGAGGCCGGGCCGCTCAACGACCAGCAGCGGGGCTTCCTGAAGATCGGCGAGGCGCAGGTCCGGCGGCTGACCAACCTGGTGACGGACCTGCTGGACTGCTCGCGCCTGGAAGCCAACATGGAGATGGCGCAGGCCGCGGTGGACCTGGCCGCCGTGGTGCGCGCCAGCGTGGAGAACCACAGCCTTCAGGCCGGGGAGACGGGCAAGACCATCACGGTGGAGTCTCCCGGCCCGGCCCCCGAGGTGGTGGGGGACGCCAAGTGGCTGGGCCTGGCCGTGGACAACCTGATCTCCAACGCGGTCAAGTTCACCCGGCCCGGGGGGCGCGTGGCGGTGAGCCTGGCGCGCCGGGGCGGCAGCGTGGAGGTCTGCGTGGCCGACGACGGCATCGGCATCCACCCCGACGACCAGGGCCGCATCTTCGAGAAGTTCTTCCGGGCCCGCAACCGTTCCGACGTCTCGGCTCCCGGCACGGGGCTGGGGCTGACCATCGCCAAGGAAGTGGTCTCCCGGCACGGCGGGCGCATCTGGTTCGAGTCGGAGCTGGGCAAGGGGACGCGCTTCTCCTTCAGCTTGCCCATGCAGCCGGCCCCGGCGGAAGCCGGGGACTGAGGCCGCGGGCGGTCCTCGCCCGTCGTCCGTCGGGCCGCTGAGCAGGCAAGGAGACGGACCAAAAGCTACGCCAAACGGCTACGGACCTTCGGGCTCATTCTTGGATGAGAAAATGCTCTCCGGCAGGGAACAAATCGCGCCCTCGCTCGTATATATAATGGAGGCCCATGCTATCCAGGATATCCTCGCTGGCACTGCGCGGCGTCGAAGCCTACCCGGTCATGGTGGAGCTCGACCTGGCCAACGGCCTGCCGGGCTTCACCACGGTGGGTCTGCCCGACGCCGGGGTGCGCGAAGCCCGCGACCGGGTGGGCGCGGCCGTGCGCAACTCGGGCTACCGGTTCCCCCCGCGCCGCATCACGGTCAACCTGGCCCCGGCCCAGGCCCGCAAGCAGGGCTCCCATTTCGACCTGCCCATCGCCTTGGCCGTGCTGGCCGCCTCCGGGCAGCTGCCCGCCGGGGAATGGGCCCGGCGCTATTGCTTCATCGGCGAGCTGGCCCTCGACGGCGGCCTGCGCCCCGTGCGCGGGGTCCTGGCCATGGCGGCGAAGGCCCGCAGCCTGGGCTTCGGCGGCATCATCGCGCCTCTGGACAACGCTCGCGAAGCCGCGGCCACGGGCCTGGCCGCTTACGGCGCCGCGAGCTTGCGCCAGGTGGCCGACTTCCTGGCCGGGGCGCCGCAGGCCGCTTTGCGCGCCTTCTCCGGAGCCGCCGCCGAGGCCGCCGCGGAGACGGCCCTGGACCTCGGCGACGTGCGGGGACAGCCCCTGGCCAAGCGGGCCCTGGAGATCGCCGCCGCCGGAGGGCACCACATCATCCTGGCCGGGCCGCCGGGCTCGGGCAAGTCCATGCTGGCCCGCAGGCTGGCCGGCATCCTGCCCGAGCTGACCGCGGAGGAGGCCATGGAGGTCACCCGCATCCATTCCGTGGCGCTCGACCGGCAGGGCGCGGGCCTCATCAGCAGGCGTCCCTTCCGCGCGCCGCATCACGGCGCTTCGCAGGTGGCCTTGATCGGCGGCGGGAACCTGGCCCGGCCCGGGGAGGTCTCCTTGGCTCATGGGGGAGTCCTGTTCCTCGACGAGCTGGCGGAGTTCAGCCGGCCGGCCCTGGAGTCCCTGCGCCAGCCCCTGGAGGACGGGCGGGCGGTGG
>JAQUNT010000539.1 GCA_028717525.1 Elusimicrobiota bacterium | reverse complement strand
TCGGCCTCGGCGCGGCGCAGGATCTCGCCGTAGTCCACGCCCGCGTAGAGGATGTTGCCCGCCGCGATGTGCGGCTCGTACTCCTCGCGCTCCTCGATGGTGCACTTGTGCAGGTCCATGTCCGAGAGCTTCTCGTAGCGCTGGCAGGCCTGCTTGACCAGGTCGCCGTAGGGCATGGGGTGGCGGATGACCGCGACCTTCTTGCCCAGGGCCTTGAGGTACTCGCAGACCTTGCGCGTGGTCTGGCTCTTGCCGCAGCCGGTGCGCACGGCGCAGACCGCGATGACGGGTTTCTTGGACTCCAGCATGGTCTGCTTCCAGCCCATGAGGCGGAAATCCGCGCCCGCGGCGTTGACGATGGAGGCCTTGTGCATCACGTCCATGTGGTTGAGGTCGGAGTAGGCCAAAGTCACTTCCGAGACCTTGTGCTTCTCGATGAGCTTGACGATGCCGGCCTCGTCCTCGATCGGGATGCCCTTCGGGTAGTTCGGGCCGGCGAGCTCCTTGGGGTACATCCTGCCGGCGATGTCCGGGATCTGGGTCGCGGTGAAGGCCACCACGTGATAGTCAGGTCGGTTCTTCCAGTACACGTTGAAGTCGTGGAAGTCGCGCCCCGCGGCGCCCATGATGATGAGGTTCTTCTTGTCGCTCTTGGCAGGCATGTCATGTCCTCCAGATGGGTCTCTTGCTCTCGCGCAAGGAGTATAGCAAATAGGTTTCGCGCGCGATATCGGGCAGAATCCGAGGCCGTCCTAGCCCTTCTTGAAGAGCCGGGCGCCGAAGTGGCCCAGCAGGCCGCCGATGAGCCCGCCGACCAGGGCTCCGATGGGGCCGGCGATCAAGGCGCCCGCGATGCTGCCCGCGGCCACCCCGATGCCGGCCGCGTAGTGTTTCTTGGTGAAGAGCCAGGCCGCGGCTAAGCCCGTGGCCACGCCCGCGGCGACGCCCAGCGCGGTCTTGCTCAGGAAGCTGAAGGGTCCGGGCACGGGGGGCAGGCCGGAGCTCTTGGTCCGGCCAGGCCCTGGGACCGCGGCGGACCTGGCGCTCCTCTCGGCGGCGCCTCTCTGGAGAGTGAGATTGGACCGCTCCACGCCGCGGCCGTCGGCCCGGACCACGGTTTGGGCCGGAGTCCCGCCCTGGAAGGCGAGGGCGGAGAGCTCCTTGGCCTGCGTGGGCGAGCCGGCCGAGGCTGCGGAGCCGCTGACGGCGGAGGCGTCCCCGGCCCGGGACAGGGCGTCCTGCGCGAAGACCGGCGCCGCGGCGAGGGCTGCGGCCAGCAGTGCAGTTGGGAGCACGAGACCAGTCTAGCACGCCGCGGCGCGGGCAGCCTGAGCCTTCGGGGCAAGGATGCGGAGTCATGAGGCCTAGGCTTCTTGGGACCTCGGTGACAGGGGTTTACCTTTCTTGACTTTCCGCGCAGTGCGGGCCGGCGCCCTAGGCTGGTCGGGCGGCCGGCTACCGGGCGCGCGGGAGCGGCGCCTCCCTTACTTGCCGAATCTCCTGATACGCTCCGATCGGTTATGGCTCCAGCAGAGCAGGCGGATGTTAGCGGGATCGTCGGATGGCCCGCCCATGGCGAAAGGCCTGACATGGTCGAACTCCAGCCAGGCGGTCTCCGCGCAGCGGCGTCCGTCGGCCGCCACAAAGGCGCAGCGGCCCGAGTCGCGGCGCCAGACCTCGTCCTGGACCCATTTCGGTATGTGGCGGGACCCCGGGGAGACCTCGCGCCTGGCGCCGATGCCAGCGGACGGGACCTCCCGCTCCACAAGGCGCCTGAGCGCCTCGCCGATGATGTCCTCCATGCGGCCGGCTGGGAAGCGGTGGCGCAGGAGGTCCCGCGCCTGCTCGAGCCAGGACCGGACCTCCTCGCCGGCCGAGAATGTGAAGACCACGCGGACCGGACCCGGCGGCGCGGCTTCTTGGGAGAGCGCCGGGACGGCCGGCGTCTCTTCGGCGCGCAGACCGGCGGCTTCTGCCTCGGCGGGGAGGCCAGCGGCTCCAGCTTGGCCAGCGCTCCCGCCGGCCTGAAGGCCGCAACCCTCGAGAGCTGTCCCCAAGAGGTCCATCTCTGGGCCGGCTCCGGCACCTGCGGGGGAGAGTCCTGGCGGCCCTGGCGGTCGAGCGGGGCCTGCGGCATGGGGCAGCTGCCGGATGCGGTCGCGCGGCTCGGCCAGGGCCGGCGAGAGCTGCGCGACCAGCCGCTCCACCTCGCGGGTGCTCCTGCGCGCGGCCTTGCGCAGGAGGCTCTCGTGGTTCTGGGAGGTCAGCAGAGGCTGGATCAAGGACACGCTGACAAGGTTGAGCTCGCCGCTGGCCAGCATGCGCAGGATTGATGGATACCGGCGCGCGGCCCGGGCCGTACGCACCCGCCTCATCGCGTCGCATTCCGCGTATCCTAGGCCGCGGACCAGATAGGCGAAGGCCGAGGGGAATCCTCTTTCCTGACAAGCGGTACGGCTGTCGAGTTCGCCGAGATGGATGATGAGATCGACCATATTGAAGCGTTCGGTCTCCGATAGGGCTTGGACTTTTCCGAGCAGCGCCTCATCTGAGAGCCGGCCGAGGTCCATACAATCCATACGATTCAGGATGCAAAAAGTTCCAGACGCTCCTGTCTGCG
>JAQUNT010000538.1 GCA_028717525.1 Elusimicrobiota bacterium | reverse complement strand
GACCGCTTGGCGCAGCCAGGCCGGGGCGTGCGCCGGCGCCGCCGGCTCTCCCGGGGCGTCCGCCTTGCGCAGGCCCGCCATGAGGGCTGAGAGCCTCTCCCGGCGGGCCTTGTCCCGAGCAGTGAGCGGCGGGTCCGGCAGCGAGGCCCGGGCCTGCTCCAGGAGGGCCAAGCCCTCCGCGTGCCCTCCCGGGCTCGTATAGGCCTTGAGCCCCCGGTCCACCAAGGCCTTGAACTGGGCGTCGCGCCGCGCCTCATCGGCCATGTCTTCGGCGGCCGACTTGAGGCCCACGGCCAGCAGGGCCAAGGTCAGGTCCTGGCCGGGAGCGGCGGGGGCCTTGTCCAGGACCAGCTTGACGAAAGCCAGGGCCTTGGCGAAGTCCTCCTGCGCCGCGGCCTGGGCCGCCACCGCGAGCTCCGCCCGGGAGGCCGCGGCCCGGACCGGGTCGAGCGCCGTCGACTGCAGCCAGAGCTCCCCGGCCGCGGCCAGGACGGCCTTCAGGTCATCGAGGTCGGTCTCCAGAAAGAGGCGGCCCATGAGGCGCGCGATCTCTCCCTGGTCCCCCCGGTCGGCGGCCGCCCGGGCCGCGACCAGGAGCGCCTTGAGGGCGTCGAGCGAATCGAGCTTCGCGGGCTCCGGCGGGGGCGGGGCCGGCGGCGGGGCGGGCTTCTCCTTGCGCAGCACGTTCTGGCAGAGGTTGCAGCAGAGGGCGGCATCCTCGTTCTCGTAGCCGCAGTGGGGGCACTTCAGGCTCATGGGGACGGGCGCGGGGCCGTCAGAAGACGTCGGCCCCCAGCTGCCTCTCCATCTCGTCGGCCGTCCTGGCCACCGCGATGGCCGAGGCGTGGAATTCGGAGGGCTCCATGGTCTGCGCGGTCTGGGTATCCTGGACCACGAGGTAGTCCTCGCAGTCGATGCGCGCGATGGCCCAGGCCCCGTGGGCCAGGGCGGCGTTGCGGCGCAGGAGCTGGTTGCAGGTCTTCTGCCCCAGCTCCTGGCCGGGCGCCAGCTTCAGCGCGGGGGAGAAGAAGGCGATGACGCGGTCCCCGCCGGCGGTCTGGCCCATGAGGCGCACGAAGGTGTTCTGGGAGCGGCCCTCGCCCAGGTCCCAGGGGATGACGACCAGCTCGGGGGTCTTGACCTGGACCTTGAGCTTGGCCGCGGCGGCCACGTTCTCGATGAACTGGGCGAAGGGGACCCCGCCGGCCTGCGCCACCTGCTCGCGCTCCAGTCCCATGCTAGCCGTACTTGTACTTGACGCCCATGCCCCCGACCGGCCAGTCGCACTTGATGTTGTCGTAGGGGCAGAGCATGCGGCAGGCGCCGCATTCGATGCAGTTCTCGTAGTTGACCACGATCTTCCGGTGCGCTTCCTCCCACTCGTAGACCTTGGCCGGGCAGACCGTGGCGCAGGGCTTGTCCTGGCACTTGAGGACGCAGGGCGACTGCGCCGTGGCGTCGCGCAGGCTGATGTGGCTCTCCGGAGCCTTCTTCCACTCCAGGGTCCCGAGCTTGGCCTCCACCGTCATGTCCACCTTGGGATCGGGCTTCATATCCCCACCTTGCGCAGGGGCCAGAGGTCCTTGGCCAGGCGCAGCAGCCCGTGCTGGCGCACGCGCTTGAAGGCCGCCTTGAGATGCTCCCTCTTGGGCACCCCGTCCGCGGAGAAGCGCAGGTGCGCCAGGTCGCAGGCCAGCCTGGGGTAGGCCTGCAGGAAGTCCGGCACCGCGGCCACGGCCTCCTCCAGGTCCTTGATGTCCTCCATGTCGGAGAGCACGTAGCTGGCCTTGAGCCGGTCCGCGTAGGAGGACAGGGCGGCGGCCGCGAAATCGCCCTTCTTCTTGGCCTCGATGACGGTCTCCCCCGCCAGGCGCCCCGCGGTCATGGCCATGTTGGAGCCCTCGCGGTAGGGCGGATTGGTCATCTGGGCCGCGTCGCCCGCCACCAAGAAGCCGTCGGCGTAGAGAGGCGGCATGGACTTGAAGCCGCCCTCGGGGATGAGGTGGGAGGAGTACTCCAAGGTCTTGCCGCCGGAGATGAGTTTCTTGATGTAGGGGTGCTGCTTGACCAGCTCCAGATGGTCGGAGGGCCGCAGGCCCTTGGCCTGGTAGTCGCAGAGGCGGCAGCCCACCCCCAAGGAGACGGACTCCTTGTTGGTGTAGATGAAGGCGTAGCCCAGCATGCCCAAAGTGGGCGCGCCGAAGAGCTCCATGGCCGAGCCCTCGCCCGGATTGAGCTGGAAGCGGTCCTCGATGACCTTGGCGTCGAGGGCGATGACCTCCTTGGCTCCCAGGGCGACCTCCACGGGCTTGAGCTCGTCGATGAAGCCGGCCTTCTGGGCCAGGATGGCGTTGGCGCCCTCGCAGTCCACCACCACCGAGGCCTCCAGCTCGTCGCCGTCCGAGGTCTTGATGCCCGCCACGCGGCCGTCCTTGCGGAGCACGTCGTCGACCTTCACCCCGCAGAAGAGCTCGGCCCCGGCCTTCTCGGCCTGGGCCGCGTACCACTGGTCGAACTTGACCCGGATGATGGTGTAGCAGTTGGGCACGCCCTCCAGGAACTTGAGGGACTTGTAGCCCACGGTGATCCAGGAGTCCTCGGTGGTGATGCAGGTCTTCTGCTCCACCAC
>JAQUNT010000537.1 GCA_028717525.1 Elusimicrobiota bacterium | reverse complement strand
TTCGTGCCGCAGGACCAGGCCCTCCCCGAGGGCGTGGCCGTGGTCGAGCGGGGCGTGCCGGCCGAACTCGTGCTCAAGGCCAACCTGCTCTCCTCCCGCGGCGCAGAGGGCAGCAACCCGGAACTGGTCGGCTTCCTGACCGAGGGGCGGACCTTCGTGCGCGTGCTGGCCCCGCGCGAGCTGGTCGCAGCCCCGCTCTCCCGCGCCGCCCACGAGGTCGAGAGCCTGCGCGCCTTCCTGAAGGCCGGGGAGGGCGCCTGGGGCGGAGCGGAAAAGACCGGCCTGGACGATTACCTGGAGAGCCCCGCTTTCCTGGACCTGTCCTTGAACGAGCAGGCGCAGTCGTTGGGCCGGCTGGCGGCCCTCGTCCAGCAGAAGGGCGCGAGCCGGGCTTTCCCGGACGGGGCGCGTCCGGGGGCTATTCCGTGACCAGGACGCTGCCGCTGAGGTAGCCCGAGCCGCTGACGTGGACCCAGTTGCCGCTGACCCAGCCCGAGACCGGGACGCTGCCGCTCAACTGGGCGCTGCCCACGTACCGGCCGGCCTTGTAGAACGAGACGTTGACGTAGGGCCGCACCCAGTCGTTGACGAAGTCGCCGTTGACGAAGAGGTTGGCCCAGGTCGTGATGGTGGTGTAGCCGCTGCAGACCTGGCCGGAGGAGTCGCAGAGGTTGGCGCTGCCGCTGACGTTGAGGCTGGCATAGCCCGGGGTGTGGGAGACGAACCCGCTGCCGTTGAAGGAAACGTAGCCCGAGATGTGCACAGTGCTGCTGGTCTTCTGTTTGGCGGGGCTGGTCACGATCTTGCCCGGCAGGGCGCCCTGGACCCGGGCTCCCTTCTGGAAGGAGAGCTTGAGGGCGGGCAGGCTCTGGAAGGACTTCTCGGCCGCGGCCTGCGCCGACTCCAGCGTCGGAGCGGCCAGGGCCGGGGCGGCCAGCAGCGCGGCGGCTATGGCGGAAAGCAGGGTCTTCATGTCAGGCATTATAGCACAAAGGACCCAGGGCCGGTCTAGGACCTCAGGCCTAGGTGAGCTCGATGCGGGGACCGTGCCTCCGCCAATCGGGCGAGGGCTCGTGCGCCGCCAGGAGATGGTCGCTGTCGAGGTCCAGGAACGAGAAGAAGCCCGTGCCCAGGGCCAGGTGCACGCTGGGCATGAGGCCCCGGCTGGTCTCGGACATGCAGCCGAGCATGAGCCGCAGGTCCGCGGCGCGCGCCACGGCCGCGATGTCCAGGGCGCGCAGGAGGCCGCTCTTGGCCACCTTGATGTTGATGACCGAGGCGGCGCGCTCCAGGACCACGCGCACGGCATCCTGGGGGCTGTGCACCATCTCATCGGCCGCCACCGGCACCGCGGAGCGCCGGGTGAGCTCCGCCATGCCCCGGAAGTCGGCCTTGGGCAGAGGCTGCTCGAGCAGGAGCACCTTCATCCCGGCCTTGCGGGCGGCGTCGAGCAGGCGCAGGGCCGAGCCGACGCCGAGCCCCTGGTTGCCGTCCAGGATGAAGCCGGGCCTGAGGCGCCGGACTGCGGCGAAGACCGTGCGCAGGCGCGCCAGATCGTCCTCGAGCCTTCCCCCCACCTTGACCTTGAAGATCCGGAACCCCTCCCCGGCGGCCTCGGTCGCCGCGGCGCGGGTCAGGCCGGCGTCGGTCCAGGCCGAGAGCGTGATGTCCGAATCGGCATCCCGCAGCCGGCCGCCGAACCAGGCCGCCAGGCTCAGCCCCTGCGAACGGGTCCAGGCGTCGAGCAGGGCGCACTCGAACGCGGCCGCGGCCGGCCCTTCCTGGCCGTGCCGGCGCCAGGCCTCCTCCACCAGCGGCCGCGGGCAGGCCGCGTCGCGGCCGAGCGCCCTGCGGCCCAGGCCGGCCAGGACCCGCGCCAGTCGCCGAGGCCGCAGGTGGGCCAGGGCCAAAGACGCCGAGGCCTCGCCGTAGCCGCGCGTGCCGTCGCGCAGGGTCAAGCTGAATCCCACGTTGCAGGTCGAGGTCTTGCGCCCCAGGGCGGTGACGAAGGGCCGCTTGAGGGCGGTCTCGAAGATCCCGACCGTGAAGGAGCGCACGCAAGTCGCGGGCATGGGGTCCATTATACGAATCTAGGCGTGCGCCGCGCGGCGTTTTTCATATAATCAAGCCATGATGAAGCTGATCCGGCTTTCGGCCGTATGCGGGCTGCTCGCGGTCCCGGCACGCGGCGCCATCCCCTCCACCGCCACGCTCCGAGGCATCGACGTCTACCGCTCCGAGACCGTGACCTCGGCCGCCGCGGCGCGCCGGCTGGGCCCCAAGGTCTCCCTGTACGTCCAGCGCAGCAACGAAGGCGGCGCGGCGCTGAGGTTCGCGGAGGGCCTGAAGGCCGAGCTCGAGGCCGAGATGAAGCGGCTCGGCGATTTCGCCTACGTGGGCATGCACGTGGGGCGCACCGTCAGCGCCTCCGCCTACGAGGTCACGGTCACCTTCGACGTGGTCGACGCCAAGGATGCGGCCGCGCGCATGCCCTTCCCGTCCCGGCCCCAGGGCCATCTGCCGGACCCCAGGGGCCTGCTCGCCGAGTGGCGCGCCTACTGGACCCTCTGTTCCGCTCTGCGCCAGCAGGACGAGCCGGTCGTGGAGCGGCCCGCCTGCCCCGCCTTCTATTGCCCAGGG
>JAQUNT010000536.1 GCA_028717525.1 Elusimicrobiota bacterium | reverse complement strand
GAAGGGGTCGCGCATGCGCTCCACGGTATAGATGCTGCCGATGGTCGGCGCGGCGGAGGTCTTGACCTCGACGCGGGCGGCGGCGGTGGAGGCCGCCACCGCGGGCGTGCCGGCGGCCCGGGCCTCCGGGAGGCCCGCAGCCAGGGCCAGCCACGCCGCCGTCAGGACCCCAACGCTCATCATCCCTCTTTATACTGGTAGGCGACCAAGATCAGGTTCACCCTCATCTCGCCCGAGCCCTCGGTGGGCTCCGGGAACTTCACATCGTAGACGTTGTAGAGACGCTGCTCCAGCGCCAGGGACGCCAGGAACCTCCCGATGTTGTGGAAGGTGCCGCGCACCGAGATCGGAAACCGGAACTCGGTGAAGTACTGCGCGGGCTTGTTCGGGCCCGGAGCGAAGCTCAGCAGGACGACGTTATACTGGGAGGCCACGGCGTCCAGAGTCACCAGGATGTCCGTCACCGCCTTCTTCTTGGGCAGGCGCTTCTCGGCCTCGATCTTGCGCTCGTTGAGGCTGATCAGCTGGCGGTCCAGGTCGGCGAGCCTGCCGGCCTGGCGCTTGGCGGTCTCGATTTCTCGCTCCAGGGCCTCGATCTCGGTGCGGATCTCCTTGGTCTTCTTCGAGATGGGGAGCCAGAAGAACTGCACGTAGCAGTACACGAAGGCGCCCAGGCCCAAGACGCCGGCGGCCAGGACCTGCTGCTGCTGCTTCGTCAGCTTGATGGCCATTCTGCGCTCATAGTTGGGGCGTGTGCGTCGCGGCCAAGGTGAAGCCGCGCACCGAGCTGAACGCGGATTCCTGAGTGTTGACCGCGCCGAGCTCGAGGTTGGTAAAGCGTCCCGAATCCTCCATCTTGTGCAGCCAGGTGCGGATGTCCTCGTTGGTGCGGGCCTCCGCCGCGATGAGGACCTTGAGCGGGCCGCCGCCGCCGCCGATGACGTCCAGGGACTTGACCCGCACGCCGGCCGGGACGCTCCTGACGAAATCGCTCATGAAATAAGGATAGGTGCGCCGGCCGCGGTCCAGGTCGTCGATGACCTTGAGCCGCGCCCGCAGCTGGACGGCCAGAGCCTCCGCCTCCTTGACCTTGGCCACGACGGCCTCCAGCCGCTTGAGTTCGGCCTTGTCGGCCTCGAGCACGCCCTGCAGACGGTGCAGACGCGCCACGAACCATAAGGAGACCAGCACGATCAGGAAGGCCACGGCCGCGCCGGCCAGCCCCAGCTGGATGGTCTTCTGCCTCTGCTGGGCCTTGGCCAGGATTTCGCCGGGAACCAGGTTTATCTTGATCATGTCAGCTCAGAGCCAATCCCTGTTGCGCCGCAGGGCTAATCCGACCGCCACCGCGAAGGCGGGGGCCAAGGCGGCCGGCACGTCCGCGGGGGGGCGTTTGAGGCAGGCGAAAGGGTCTAGGACCGAGACCGGGACCTTGAGCTCGGCGGTCAGGTGCTTGGTGAGGTTCTTGAGCGGGGCGCTGCCGCCCGCCAGGACGATGCGCCCGATGGCCCGCTCCGGCCCCTGGGACAGGTAGAAATCCACCGAGCGATGGACCTCGGCCACCAGGTCCTTGACGACCGCCGCGACCGCCTGGGACACGCCCAGGGCCTCGCGGTTGCCTTCGGCCAGGGCCTTCTCCTTCTCGGCGGCGTCGACGATGATGCCCAGGCTCTTCTTGAGCTCCTCGGCCTTGGCCGCGTCGACCTGCAGCCCCTTCATGATGGCCTTGGTCAGGGTGCCCCCGGAGATGAAGATGTCGCGCACGACGCGGGTGACGCCGCCCTCGATGATGGAGAGGTTGGTCACCATGTGCCCGATGTTGAGGTAGAGGGTGGCCCCGCCCGCGGCCTTGGGGTCGCGCAGCCGCTCGTGGATGTTCTCCAGCGCGAAGGAGTCCACGTCGATGATGGTGGGCACCAGCCCCGCGCCCTGCAGGACCTCCAGCCGCGCGGCCACCAGGTCCCTCTTCGCCGCCACCAGGACCGTCTCCATCTTCTTGAGGCCGTCCTCCACGATGTCATCGAGGATGTGGAAGCCCAGCTGGACCTCGTTGATGTCGAAGGGGATGAAGGGCTCGGCCTCGGTCGCCAGCGAGGCGGAGAGCTCGCTCTTGCTCAGGCGCGGAAACTTCACGTAGCGCACGATGACGGAGTTTCCGGAGAGCGCGGTCACGGCCTCCTTGACCTTGAGGCCCTTCTCTATGAGGAAGGCTTGCAGGACTTTGATGGTCTGAGCCTTCTTCTCCTCCGCGCTGGCCTCGGGCTTGGCGGTCAGGGGCAGATGGCCCCAGGCCTTGAGCGCCAGGCCGCCGTCCTCCTCCGTGATGAAAGCGACCTTGACCGCGGCGCTGCCCACGTCAACCGCCAAGACATAGCGGGAGCCGCTCAGCGACGCGGCGAGCCCCTTGAGCTTCTTGAGCACTTCGTCTATCTTGGCAGCCATAAAAAAACGCCGACACCCAGGCTCTTCCTATTCAAAGGAACACAGCCTCGGACGTGCTCGGCGCGGGCACGATCGCCGCCCGGTCCGTCATGCATTCCGGCCGGCAAAGGACATTTATAACAGGTATGTTCTGATTTGTCAAGGCCTTTGTCGCAGAAAATCAACGGCAGGTCCGACCGGGCCGGGAGCCGGGAGCCTCGCGCAGAC
>JAQUNT010000535.1 GCA_028717525.1 Elusimicrobiota bacterium | reverse complement strand
GCCAGGCCGATGTTCTGCAGCATGGTCATCAAGCCGAAGGCCGTGCCCACCCGGTCCTTCTCGACGACCAAGGGCACGGCCGGCCACAAGGCGGCCGGCACCAGCACGAAGGCGGCGCCCAGCAGGAGCATGGCCGCGAAGGGCGGAATCCGGGTGAAGCCCAGCAGCAGGTAGCAGGGGATCATGAGCGCGGAGCCCGCCATCATCAGCAGCGAGCGATGTCCGTGGCGGTCCACGTAGGCGCCCACGAAAGGGGCCAGGACCATGGAGGCGAAGATGATGATCGACGAGTTGCCGGGCGCGGTGGAGAACATGTGCAGGAAGTCGGAGAACACCGCGGCCAGGAAGCCGCCGCCCTGGTCCGTGGTCAGGGGCAGGCCCCACTTCTCATGGAAGAAGTCGGTCGATAGGGCCGTGAACGGGAAGATGGCCGAGTAGAAGGTGAAGCAGAGCAGGATGATCCACAGGTACGAGCTGCCGAAGCGCTTGAGGTCCGCCAGGACGATCCGGTCCGCGCCGCCGGCCTCCTGGAGCCCCAGGGCCTTCTCCCCGTGCCGGTCCATCCAGCAGTAGAGGAGGTTGGCCAGGAGGCTCAGGACGCAGAAGCCGGCGGCCGCCCAGAGCGCGCCCTGCCAGCCGAAGCGGCTGGCGATGAGGGATTCCGAGTTGAAGCTGAAGAGCGTGCCCAGGCGCGAGATGGCGATGGTGACGCCGAAGGACATGGCCAGCTCGCGGTCGCGGAACCAGCGCGCGCAGATGGCGTTCTGGGCCACGGTGAGCGATTCCGAGCCCGCGCCGAAGATGAAGCGTCCCACGCAGGCCGCCCCGACCGAGGGCGCGGCCGCCACGATGCAAGCGCCGGCCGCGATGAGCACGGAGAAGATCAGGCTGGCCCAGCGCGTGCCGATGCGGTCGGTGAG
This sequence comes from Elusimicrobiota bacterium, assembly GCA_028717525.1. GTDB lineage: Bacteria > Elusimicrobiota > Elusimicrobia > UBA1565 > UBA9628 > UBA9628. The sequence continues at coordinate 1,733 of JAQUNT010000535.1, read as the reverse complement.
CATCCCGCCCAGGAGCACGGAGACGATGCCGGCGATGCTGTAGATGGTGTAGAGCCAGCCGATGGACTCGCGGTCGGTCTGCCAGGCCTGCACGAGGGTCGGGGCCAGCGCGCCGACGCTGTCGTAGGCGAAGTAGCTGCCGTAGGTGAGCAGGCCCGTCACGAACAGCACCGTCATGCGGAAGGGCAGGCGGGAGGGGTGGAAGAAGCCCACGGGCTCAGGGGGCCAGCCGGCCCAGGGCGTCGAGGTCCACGGAGTCCATGGCCGCGCTCAGGACCTTCTGGTCCACGTTCTGCCCGCTGACCCGGACCGCGAAGCGCTTGGCCGCGATGATCTGGAAGGAGCCGCTGCGCGTCTTCGGGTCGTACTGCTCCATGCCCGGGCAGGACTTGTAGGTGACGGCGCTGGAGCCCGGCATGGAGCCGGCCGCGCCCCAGGCCATGGAGAGCAGACTGCTGTAGCTGCCCGCGTCGATGAGCTGGATGGCGACCGTCCCGCCGTCGGGGCCGCGGTAGGTGCCCTCGGCCGAGGCCATCTCCATGGCGCCGAGCTGCTGCTTGCCGCTGTTGGCCCCGGAGCGCGGCAGGCCCGCGGCCTGCGCGGGCAAAAGGTCCTGGAGGCCCTGCGCGGCCACGGCCTTGAGGTTGCTGTTGGCGCCCATGGCTCCCAAGGCCGCGTTCATGGCCTGCATGGCCTGGGCGGGGTCGGGGGTCTGGCCGGCCGCGGCCTGGGCCTGGAACTGGGCCAGCTGGCTCATGACCTGCTTCTCGATGTCCGCGGCGGAGGTGGGGGTCGGCGGCAGCCGCACCTGCGCCCCGGACCGGGCCGCGGCCTGGCTGGCCTCCATGATGCTCCTGATGGCGCTCTCCTGGGGGGCCATGCGGCGCAGCTTCCACAGGGCGAAGGTCGCGACGACCTGCGCGAGGAAGACGATGCCTCCCAGCACGAGCACCGCGGCCGTGGCCTTCTTCCTCTCGACCTCATGGGCTTCGGTGGAGGCGGGCAGGAAGAGATAGATCCCGTAGAGGGAGACGGGTATGGCCAGCCAGAGGCCCACCACGGGCAGGGCCTGGACCACGGCCTGCACCGGCAGCAGCGCGGCCATGAAGGCGACGCAGCGGAAGGAGGTCTCGAAGGGCTGCTTGGAGCCGAGCAAGGTCCAGATGAGGTGGGCGATCCCGGCGCTGATCACGGCCCCGATGGGCACCGCGATGAGCGCGGCGACGGCCCCCGTGAGCCCGGCTATGAGACCGGCTGCCGCGGCGAATTTCCCGAGGCTGACGAGGCTGAAGACCACGCCCAAGACCAGGCGCAGGGCCGAGTTGAGCAGGGACATGACGATGAGGAAGACCAAGGGCTCCTTCCAGCCGCCGGTCCGGGGCATGCTCCTGAAGAAGCCCCAGGGGTCGAGGACGACCGAGCGCGCCCGGGCGATCAGGCCCTGCGGGGGGGCCGGCCGGGCCGGCGCGGGCTGGGCCGGGGCGGGCTTCTGCGCCGGGGCCGCGGCCGGACTCTGGGAAGGGAAGATCTCCGCGAAAGTGGCCGGGGAGCGCCGCTTCATGGGGGGCGCGGTCAAGGGTATCTCCGGAACGGGGGCGGAGGCCCCCAGGGCCTGGCGCGCGGCTTCCTCGACGTCCGCCGGGGGCGCCCCGGCCTTGAGCAGAGCCGCCTTGAGCGCTTCCAGGGGGTATTTGTCCTTGTTGGCGCGGATGTAGTCCACGCAGCGCGGATCG
>JAQUNT010000534.1 GCA_028717525.1 Elusimicrobiota bacterium | reverse complement strand
TGGGATCGCCAATCTGATCCGGCAGAGGCTCTCCGGGGGCGGTGCCCTGACCGAGGAGCTTTTGTCCGAGGCCAGGCATCTGCAGCGCGAGCGCTATTCCCTGCTGGAGCCGAGGGACCGCGCCTTGATCGACGCCGCTCTCTCCCTGCGCATGGGAGGCTTCTCGGTGACCGGGCCGGGCGCGACCGTGGCGTTCCCGGCGCCGGGGGCCATCCCGCTTTCGCTCTTGAAACAGGAGGAGTTCCCGGCCTTTTTACAGGGCGTGCGCGCCGAAGCGGTCAAGGAGGGTGTGCCGCAGGCCGTCTTGGACGAGGCTTTGACTGGGCTGACCGTGGACCCGAAAGTGCTGGCCGCGGAGAACTCCCAGCCTGAGCATACGACCACCTTCGAGCAGTACTTGACCGCTGTGGTGTCGGCCAAGCGAGTGGCGGGGGGGAAAGCGATGCTGTCCCAGCACGCGGCCCTGCTCGACAAGGTCTCCGCCTCCTACGGGCTGGCGGCTCCGTTCCTCGTGGCCATCTGGGGGATGGAGTCGAACTACGGCCCGAACCAGGGCGGCATGAACGTGGTGCGTTCCTTGGCGACCTTGGCCTACGCGGGCAAGCGGCCGAGTTTCTTCCGCAAGGAACTGATGGCGGCCCTGCACATCCTGGCCGACGAGCGCATGTCCTCCCAGGACCTGAAGGGCTCTTGGGCCGGGGCCTTGGGCCAGCCGCAGTTCATGCCTTCGACCTTCCGCAGGCTGGCGGTGGATTTCGACGGGGACGGCCGGCGCGACATCTGGAAGAGCGCGCCGGACGTGACGGCTTCGATGGCGAACTATCTGGCCAAGGCGGGCTGGGACCCGAAGGCGGGCTGGGGCGTCGAGGCGGCTCTGCCTGAGAATTTCGAGCAGTCTTCAGCCGGCCTGTCCGTGGTGAAGTCCGTGGCGGACTGGAGGGCCTTGGGCGTGAAGGCCCTGGTCGGGGCTCTGCCGGCCGGGACGCTGTCGGCTTCCGTCATCCGGCCCAGCGGCCCGGGGGGCCGGGCGTTCCTGGTCCTGCCGAATTTCCGGGTCGTGATGCGCTACAACAACTCGACCTACTACGCCACCGCGGGAGGCGTCCTCGCCGACCGCATCCAGGCGCTCTGATTCCTCCTCATCCGGCCAGATAGAACATCGGGGCCAGCATGAACAAGAGGAAGCAGGAGATGAACAGAAGCAGGTAGCCGAGCCCGGGCAGGAGGGTCTTGGAGCGGAAAAACCCCAGGAACCAAGCGGGCGAGAATGGGCTTACAAAACTGGTGCCTTCATCCTCGTCCGCATCGTCGTTCTCCGCATGGGCCTGCCGCGCCTTGAGCAGGGCCCAGCCGCCCACGCCGGCGGCGACTCCCGCCGCGACGCAGATGAAGAAGCGTAGGGAGAACCCTGCCACGGCGCCCTACCTGTTCTCCCCGCCGGGGAGCAATCCTCCGACGAAGTCCGCGCCTCCCTGCGACACCTTGATGATGCCTTCCTTGACCGGGGGTATGTTGACCACGGGCAGCATGCTCGCGCCGATCTGGAGTTGGCTCTTGCCCAGCCCGGTGAGCGCGCCGTAGAACCTCTGCGGCCCCGAGAAACTCCACTTGGGCGCCCCGTTGAAGGCGCGCAGAATCTCATCGCTGTTGGCGGCCAGCTTCTGGGGGAAGGCTTTGCCCGGCCACATGCCCAGGAAGCCGGCGCTGCGCAGGGCCTGGGCCTCGTACTGGGCGTAGTAGGCCTTCTCGAGGTTCTTGGCGAGCTTGAGGGCCTCGCTGACCTCGGTCTTGCTGAGCTGCGCCAGGGGCTTGCCCTTGCCGATGATCTCCAGGGCGGCGGCCCTGGTCGCGAACATCTGATGCGCATGCGAGAACTCATGCGCCTCTCCGACGAACGGGTTGTAGAAGATCTTGTTCTTCGCGGGGACGAAGTCCGCCATGCCGGCATGCCAGAATTTCCACCGCGTTTCCCGTTCGATGGTGAGCGCTCCGCCGAGATGATCCGCGGCATAGGTCTTCATCGCCTGAGTGGCGGCCTTGTAGTTGCGCTTGCCGCCGAGGGCGGTCTTGACCACGGCGTTGACGTCGTCGACGCGCTTGACCGCGGCTTTCGTCGTCTCTTTGCTGAGGGTTTTGAGCCCGCTGACCGCGACCGGGTTGTCCAGCGCCTTGGCGCCCTTGACGACCTTGCCGGCGCTGCCCACGCCGATGAAGTTGGCGGCGAAGAGCGCGCTGTTGCCGGCCAGCTTGGTCGCTTCCCATGCCGCCCGCCAGCCGGAGATGTCCCTGTGCGCCGAAGACCAGCCGAACCGGGCCGCGCTGTCCTCCACGTCGCCCAGTCCCGAGACGGCGAGCAGGCCGCGGTTGAAGTAGGCATATCCTCTATAAGCGTTGGCCCAGAAGCCGGAGACCTTCTTCTGCGAGACCTGTTTCCAGTAGTTCTCCGCTTGGCGGGCCCGCCCCGGGTTGGCCTTGATCTGGGCCTCCATGTCGGCCAGGGCCTGCTTCTGAAGCTCCGCGCGGCTGGGGGGCGGCGGGGGGGCCGCCAGCTTGCGCAGGTAGTCGGCCTGCGCCCGGGGGACCTTGTTGAGCGCCGCGATTTGGGCCGGCGTCAGACGCGCCTTCTGCCCGTTGGGAAGGACCACGACCCCGTTG
>JAQUNT010000533.1 GCA_028717525.1 Elusimicrobiota bacterium | reverse complement strand
GGGGAAGGACGCGTCCTCGGTCACCTGTTGGGTCGCCAGACGGCGCGCTCCTTTGTAGTCCTGGTAGCCCCGGACCAGGTAAGGAAGCTCCGCGACCTGCACGAGGACTCCTTTCTGGTCCAGCTCCAGGACCTTGGTCTCGAAGCGGTTGAAGGTGTCGTTGAAGTAGGAGACGAAGACCTCGGCGCGGCCGTTGCCGTTGAGGTCCACGGCCTCCAGCGAGTAAATCCTGGGGGCCGTGCCCGCGGCGGAGAACTCGGCCAGGGGCTTGGCGTCCACGGGCGGGTAGGGGTAGAGGTAGACCTTGCGGCCGTCCGAGACCGCGGCCTGCAGCTTGCCGTCCCCGGCGCAGTCGGCGACGGCCAGCGCCGTGGCCTGGAAGTCGAAGGCGGTGCCGCGCCAGCGCGGCTCGCGCTTGGCGGTCAGGCCCAGGGCCTCGGCGACCTTGGAGATCTGGATGACGGGCGCGGCCGGCGCCGAAGGCGCAGGGGCCGGCGGCGCGGCGGCGGACTTGAGGCGCGCGCGCATGCCGGGCGCGATGGGCACCGAGGCGTCGGTCACTGAGATGGTGCCGGGCTTGGCGTCGAGGATGGAGAAGGTGCCCACGGAGTACATCGGGTAGATCTCCTTGATGGTGCCTTCGGCGACCTTGGTCTCCATGCGGCCCAGGCTGGCTCCGGTCACCGGGTGCTTGAGCTCCTCGCCTTCCTTGAAAACGGTGAAGGGCTGACCGACCACGGCCCCGGACTTCTCGGTGAAGTCGAGCACGATGGAGCTGGCGTCGACCCGGACCACGTAACCGAGCTTGGCGTCGGCCGCCCCTTGGGCGCGGCATACGCCGGAAAGAAGAAGAAGGCACGCTGCGAGGGAGATGCGCATGGTTGAGAGATTATCATTTTATGTTAGAATCCGCCAACCATTAAGGTCACTCACGCGACTTTAAATGTATACATATCCCGTCCGTCCCACCGGAACCGCGCAGGATATCATGCACATCGTGACCCAGTCCGGCGAACAGGCCATGGAGCGGGACGGGACGGTCCTGCCGCGCAAGACGGCCCGGGCGCGGGCCTGGCTCGAGCCGCCCTGCAACCTGGCCGGAAGCCTGATGCGCGCGGCCTTCGACCTGCTGCCCGCGGACCTGGTCCTCTCCATCCACGACTCGATCCATCGCCGCCTGGCCGCGGGCCGCTGCTATCCGTTCGACGAGGCCGCCCCGGCTTTGGTCCGGGCCGCGGCCGAGGCGAGGGCCTTGGAGGCCGAAACCGGCAGGGTCCCGGCCCTGCTGGCCCTGCTCTCCCATCCCCCGGTCCTCGGCGAGATGGGGCACCTCAACTTCGAGCTGATGCGCCATGCGCTCCTGGCTTTGCGCGCGGTGCGCCGGCTCCCCTGCCGGCCCCGCCAGGTCACGGCCGTGGACCCTTTCGCCCTGGACACCATCGGGCTGGCCTCCGAGGGGATATACGCCGGAGTCATGGGACTCTATCACCTGGGATTCGACCGCCTGGCCTTCACCCGAGGGCGCTTGAGCTCGCTCATCTTGGCGGAGGCGGCCTGGCCCAGCCTGGCGTGGCGGCTGTGCCGGCTCCTGCGCGGCGGCGGCGAAGCGGCCATGGCGTTGGCGGGCGGGACTCCCACCACCGCGCGCATGCTCTACACGGTGCGCGAGTGGATGGCGGGTCAGCGGCGGACGAGCCCCCTGCGCGGCCGGCCGGCCGAGGTCCTGCGTCGGCTCCGGGAGGACGAGGGGTTCCGGCGCTTCGAGGCCGAGGGGCCCCTGGGGCCGGGGCTGCGGCGCAGCGCCTGGCGCATGCTGGAGGGGTGGGCCGTGTCCGCGGCCGCCGGGCATCCTTGGGCCGGACCGGCCCCGGAACCATCCGCGGCAGAGACTGGGCGGCTGGAGCCGCGGGCCCGGGAGGCCTTCGCCGCGGGTTCGTCCGCCCTGGCTCTGACCCGGGAGCAGGAGGCCGCGGGGTGGGCGGCCCTGGAAGAGGAGTGGCCTCGGCAGACCCCCTGGCGCCGCCGGCTGTTCCGGATGCTGGCCGGCCGGGTGCTGGCGCGAGGGCGGCCCGTGCTCTTCGTGCCGGTCGTGCACCGCTGGGAGCCGCGGCCGGGCATCGTGGTGGGCGAGGCGTGGTCCTGGCGGGCCGGCGCCTGCGGCCGGGCAGGTGCCGGCCGCATCAGCGGGCGCGTCCTCGGTCCGGCGCCGTGTCCGTGGCAGGGCACGGCCGACGAGTTCGCCGCGGAGTTCGGCCAGGCGAACTATGCCTGAAAATATCCTAACATCTTCTCAGTGAGCGACACGGTCTACAAGTCGGTCTCCCAGCTCAAGGGCTTCTCGGTCAAGAACTGCGCGACCGCCCCCGAGCCCTCCAAGGTCCTGATGTGCCCGCCGGACCACTACGAGGCCCGCGACGACCGCAACCCGTTCTCCTCGGGCCAGTCCGGCCGCATCAACGCGCACCTGGCGCGCAAGCAGTGGGAGGAACTGCGCGACGCTTTCGTCGCGGCGGGTCTGGAGGTCGCCTTGGTCCCGGCCCCGGCGGGCCTGGTAGACATGGTCTTCTGCGCCAACCAGACCTTCGCCGGGCTCCCCGGCAAGATGGAGCGGCTCTGCGTGCTCGGCTCCCTGCGCTACCCGGCCCGCCGCCGCGAGGC
>JAQUNT010000532.1 GCA_028717525.1 Elusimicrobiota bacterium | reverse complement strand
TGACCGAGCCGTCGCCGGGGAAGCTGCGCCGCACCAGGGCCGCGCTCGTGGTCCGGCAAGGGCGCCTCCTGGCCGAGGCCTACGCCCCGGGCTACGGGCCGCAGACCCGCCTGTGCGGCTGGTCCATGACCAAGGCGGTGACGAGCGCCTTGGCCGGGATCCTGGTGGGGGAAGGGCGCCTCTCGCTTTCAGGCCGCGCTTTGCTGCCCGAGTGGCGCTCGCCGGGCGACCCGCGCGGCGGCATCACCTTGGAGGACCTGCTGCGCATGCGCAGCGGCTTGGCCTTCTCGGAGGTCTACAGCGACCCGCTCTCGGACGTGACGCGCATGCTCTTCGCTTCGGAGGGCGCGGCCCGGTTCGCCGCCGCCAAGCCCTTGCGCGCCCCGCCGGGCTCGGTCTGGGCCTACGCCAGCGGAACCACGAACATCCTCTCGCGCGTCCTGCGCGAGGCCTTTGCGAGCCACGCCGACTACCTGGCCTTCCCGCGGCAAGCCCTCTTCGACCCGCTGGGGATGAGCAGCGCGGTCCTGGAGCCGGACGCGGCCGGGGACTTCGTGGGCTCGTCGTTCATGTACGCCACAGCGCGGGACTGGGCCCGCTTCGGCCTGCTTTACGCCCAGGACGGGGTCTGGGCGGGCCGGCGGGTCCTGCCCGAGGGCTGGGTGGGATTCAGCCGCGCGCCCACGCCGCAGTCTCCGGACGGCTGCTACGGGGCGCACTGGTGGCTGCGCCTCTCCCGCGACTTCGGGGGGGAGAGCGCGGCGGCGCGACGCATCCCGGCGGACGCCTTCCACGCCCAGGGCCACGAAGGCCAGGCGGTGACCGTGATCCCGTCGCTGGGCCTGGTGGCGGTGCGCCTGGGCCTGGCTGTCCACCCCGACGCCTGGGACCACGCGGCCTTCCTGGCGGAGCTGCTCGACGCGCTCTAAGGCCGCAGGGCGCTGCCGAACCTCACGCTCAACGACACCACAGCCAGGCTGCCCACGTCCCCGTAGGGCAGGAAGGCCAGGTCCACGTCGTAGCGATGCAGCATCCTGACCCCGAAGCCGCCGGTTATGCTCGAGCCTTCGGACTCGCTGGCCGCGCGCGCCTTGTAGCCCATGCGGAAGGCGATGAAATCGCAGGTTTCGGTGCCCTTCAGGCGGAACTCTCCACCGAATTCCCCGGAGAAGCTCTCGCCGTAGACCTTGCGCCCCTCGGCTGAGACGACGAGGCCCTCCAAGGCCCGGTATGCGGCGCCGAACTTGACCGTCTGCGGCAGGGGGAAGGCGTCGCTGCCCAGCTTGAGCTTGGACCCCGTATCCTTGAGCGCCGCGCCCAGGCGCAGCCTGCGGTAGTCGTAGAGGATGCCGGCGTCCAGGGCCTCGGCCTGCGCCTGGCGGTCGTCGAGCGTCTCGCGCACCAGCTTGACCCCGCCTCCGAGCTTGAAGCCCCGGCCCAGGTCCTTGGCCAAAGCCAGCTCGGCCATCAAGCCTGTGCCGTTGTAGCTGCCGATGTTGTTGCCGGAGGAATCCAGCTTCTCGATCGCGCCCGTGGTCATGTAATCGAAGGCCGCGGCCACGGTCCAGGTCCGGCCCAGGGGATGGGCATAGACGGCCTGCTGGTAGGAGACGCCCTCGGGCGCGGAGACGTAGTCGAGGGCGAGTTCGGGGCGGTCGATGAGGGCCAGGCCCGCCGGGTTGTGGAAGAGGGCCCCGTCGTCGTCGGCCACGGCCGTGAAGGCGCCGGCCATGCCCACGGCCCGGGCTCCCAGATCCATGCGCAGGAAGTTCGCGGCCGTGGCGCCGGAACCGGCCCAGGCCGGCTGTGAGAGGCAACAAAGCAAGGCTGCGGTTTGCGCTGCTTTCTTCACCAGATCAGCCCTATTCTAGCGGTCTTCTTGGCCTTATTGGAGGCCGTGACCACATAAAGATACACGCCGCTGGCCAGCTTGACGCCGTTCTCGTCGCGGCCGTCCCAAAGCCCGACCTGGTAGGCCCGGCCCGGGTCGCTGCCCACGCCGCGGCCTTCCGTCAAGGTGCGCACCAGCTGGCCGGAAAGGGTGTAGATCTCGATCTTGACGTTCTGGGAGTCATAGGGGATGTCAGCGAAGCGGACCTGGCCGCCTTCGGAGAGCCGGGCCGGGTTGGGGTAGGCGCGCACGCCCTTGAGCTCGCCGGTATGGCCCGGGACCTCGACGCGGTCGCTCGTATAGGCCTTCACGCACGCGCTCGTATTGGCCGCAGCCTGGTTCAAGTCCGTCCAAGCCGCTCCGTCCGCGCTCGCGTAGGTCTGCCCGTCCGAGGCGGTGGCGGCGCTGCTGTAGCCGGCCACGGGCTCCTCGACGGCGATAGGATAGGCATAGGTCGGGTTGACCAGCTTCACGACCACGGAGAACCTCTGGTTGCGCGCTATCTGAGTCGGGTTCAAGTCCACGGTATGGAAGCCGGCCTGAGGGAAGGAGCCGGTCTTGGTGTCGGCCAGCGTCCCGCTGGTCGGCCCGGAAGCGACGTCCGTGTAGAGGCGCACCTCATAGCTGGCGTTCACGTCGGTGGTATAGAACCCCGCTTGGCGGATGGTCTCGCTGTATCCCGTGCCGGTGAACACCCCGGCCAGCCAGCCCGTGGTCCCGCCCGCCGTATAATCCGTGACCCAGCCTAGAGGGTCGTACTGATACGACT
>JAQUNT010000531.1 GCA_028717525.1 Elusimicrobiota bacterium | reverse complement strand
AGGCGGCCGCGAAGAAATTCTGGGTGGCCGCGTGGTCCTCGAACGGGATGAAGCGCCGCAACTGCAGGGCATTGCGCGCCACCCAGGGCAGGAGGAAGAGGTACGAGGCGCCCAGGACCACCCAGAAGGCCCGGCGCCGGGCGTCCCCACGCAGCCGCGCCAGGACGAGGCAGGGCGGGAAGGCGAAGAGCACCGACCGGCACAGCAGGCTCGCCGCGACTGCGAAGCCCAGCAGCCAGGAGCGCCCGGCGCTCGGCGAGCGCATCCAGGCCGCCAAGGCCACGGCCACGAGCATGAGCAGCAGCCCGTAGAAATCGTCGATCTGATACGGCGTGGCAAGCTCGCGCAGGGCCGGGTGGAAGGCCACGAAGGCCGCCGAGATGAGCGCCGCCCCCGGCGAGTGGAGCGCGAGCCCCAGCCAGGCCGCCAAGGGGATCTCCAAGCCGCAGAGCGCGGCCTCGATCACGGGCGCCCGCGCCGGGCCGGAGGCGCCGTACCGCTCCGCGGCGGAGAGGAAGGCGGGGAAGAGCACGCCCCGGAACGCCGAAGGCTCTTCCCTCCAGCCCAAGACCCCGAAGTCGTGCAGGTTCTGGCCGAGATCGAAATATTCGAGAGTCTCCGAACGGCGGATCTCCTGCATCTCGGGCAGCGAGGGCGCCCCGCCGGCGCTGCGCAGGCGCAAGCCGGTCCCGACCGCCAGGATGGCCAGCAGCGCGGCCCACCAGAGGCGGCTGCCGGCGGTCACGACGCGGACCGGGAGGCGGGCTGGCGGAGGCGATGGTTGCGGCGCGCCAGGCGCTCGGCGCCGGTATAGTAGCGGAAGGTCACATGGCCCAGGCGGCTGATGAAATCCTTGGCCGCCTGGTAGCTGCGGTTCTGCCCCGTGAGCACCGTCATCGCGTAGTCGCCTTGGGGGGTGAAGAAGATGGCCGAGTCGTGGCAGGCCAAGCGCAGCAGCCCGGTCTTATGCGCGATCTCCCAGCCCGCCGGCAGGCCCTTGGCCAGGCGGGATGGGACGGCCTTGGGTTTCTTGAGGATGTCCAGCATGACCGAGCTCGAGTACTTGTCGACCGCCGCGCCGCGATAGATCTTCTCCAGGAGCATGGCCATCTCGCGGGCGGTCGTGTAGTTCTCATGCGTCACGCGGCCGCCCTTGATGCTCATGCCCTCGGGATAGATGCCGGTGTAGAGCAGTCCCATCCGCTGGAATTGGCTCTGGACGTAGCCCAGACCCAGAGCGTCGATGAGCATGGCGGTGGCGGTGTTGTCCGACTCGTTGATCATGTGGATGAGCAGGTCCTCGACGGTCAAGCGCGTGCCGTCGGGCCGCCACTTCAGGCTCCCCGAGCCGCCGACCCGCACCGGGCGGCGCAGCATGATGCGGTCCCGGAGCGAGAGCTCGCCGGCGGAGATCTTGTAGAAGACCGCCACCATGACCGGCACCTTGATGAGGCTCGCCGACGGGAACAGGTCGTCGGGATGGTAGGACCAGGAGCGGCCGGTGCGCAGGTCCTGGAGCACGATGGAGACCCGGCCGGGGTGCCGCGCCGCGATGCGGCCCAGATCCGCGGTCATCCGGTCCCAGGCGGACTGCTCGGCGTTCTGGGTCCAGGCGGAGGCCGCCGCCGGCGCCATCTCGGCCTGGGCCGGACCCGGCGCGGGAGCCAGAGCCGGGGGCGGGACGGGACCCGCGGCCGGCGGCAGGGCGACGACGACGCCCTGGCCGTCCGGCGCCGGCGCGGCCGCGACGGCGGGAGCCGGCACCTCGACTCCCATGGATTCCTCCTCCTCCTCGGCGGCCGGCCCGAGGCCGAGCCCCTGCTCCTGGCGCCAGTCCAGCCGGTAGCCCAGGGCGTAGGAGCCTGTGATGACCAGCATGGCCGCGACCAGCATGAGGTCGAGCCGCTGCAGACGGGCGCTGGCGCGCGGGGGGATGCGGTGCGCCATCCGGCTCGCGGCGGCGACCGCCGCCCGCGGCGCGCCGCCGGCGGCATCCTCGCGACGGGTCATGCTCTCACCTTGCCGCAGCCCCTGCCCCGCCCCGTCTCCGGACTTAGGAGGGGCTCTGACTCACCGGCGTGGGCCGGGAGGTGAAGGCGAGCTTCTCGCCCCCGGCATCCAAGTCCACGACGATGGTCCCGCCCGCCTCGAACCTCTTCAAGAGGATCTCCTCCGACAGAGGGTCCTCCACCGAGCGCTGGATGGTGCGCTGCAGGGGCCGGGCCCCGTAATTGGCGTCGAAGCCGGTCTTGAGCAGGTAGTCTTCGGCGGACTGGGTGAACTCGATCTTGTAGTTCTGCACCTCGATCTTGGCGCGCAAGCGCGTCAGCATGAGCTTGAGGATCTGCCGCATCTCGTCCTCGTTGAGGGAGTGGAAGACGATGATCTCGTTGATGCGGTTGATGAACTCCGGGTTGAAGACGCGCTTGACCTCCTCCATCACGGTCTCCTTCATCTTCTTGTAGTCGCGCTCGTCCTGCTTCTCGTCGGGCGCCATGAAGCCCAGGGACTTGCCCCGGGAGATGAGGCGCGCGCCCACGTTGGAGGTCATGATGACCACGGTGTTCTTGAAGCTCACCTTGTGGCCGAGGTTGTCGTTGAGGATGCCGTCGTCCATCACCTGCAGGAGGATGTTGAAGACGTCCGGGTGGGCCTTCTCGATC
>JAQUNT010000530.1 GCA_028717525.1 Elusimicrobiota bacterium | reverse complement strand
CCGCCATCAGGGCCGTCTTCTTCGACATCGGCAACGTCCTGCTGCACTTCGACATCCCCGCCATCCTCAAGGAGATCTCCGCGGCCCTGGGCCGCCATCCCATCAAGGTCGCGCGCAGCCTGCTCGACACCAAGCGCATCTCCGCCCTGGAGCGCGGCGAACTGGACTCCGACGAGCTCTACCGCATCTTCCGCGAGGAGCTGGGCTACCGCGGCAGCTTCCCAAAGTTCAAGAAGCTCTGGTGCGACCACTTCTCCCTGGAACGGCGCACCGCGGCCCTGCTCAAGAAGGTCTCCCGGCGGGTGCCCACCTACCTGCTCTCCAACACCCACGCGCTCCACTACGACTTCATCAAGGCCCGCTACGCCTTCATCAAATGCGTGCGCGGAGCCGCGCTCTCGCACGAGCTGGGCATGCGCAAGCCGGAGCCGCGCATCTTCCGGGCCGCCCTCCAGCTGGCCGGGGTGAGCGCGCCCGCGCAGGCCCTCTTCATCGACGACCTGGAGCCCAACGTGCAAGGAGCGCGCAAGGCCGGCTTGCAGGCCATCCTCTACCGGGGGCCGGAGGACCTGGCCCGGCGCTTGAAGTCCTACGGCCTGCTGGCCTAGGCCGCCCTAGACCGGCAGGACTTCCTTGCGCCGGGCCTTGAGGAATTCGAAGCGATTCAGTTCTCCGAGCACCATGGCCGCCACGATGAACAGGCCGCCCACGGCCTTCCGGCCCACGAAGGCCTCCCCGCCCACGGTCCAAGCGAAGAGCGCGGCGAAGACCGGCTCCAGGGAAAAGCCCAGGCTCACGGTCAGGGGCGGGAGCTTCTTCTGGATAAGGATCTGCAGGAAGAAGGCCGACAAGGTCGGGAACAAGGCCAAGAACAGGATGACCCCCCAGCCCCTGGGCCCGGCCACGGCCATGGGCAGGCGCAGGGCCGCGCAGGCCAGGAAGGCCAGGGCCGCGGTCATCCAGAACTGGTGGAAAGCCAGCAGGACGACGTCCGCCTCGGCCCGCACGCACTTGTCCGTGAAGAGCAGGTGGCCGGCATAGGTCGCGGCCGCGACCAGGCTCAAGGCGTCTCCCCGGTTCACGCCGGAGAGCCCGCCGGTCAGCAGCCAGAGGCCCGCGACCGCCACGGTGACGGCCAGCCACTGCGCGGGCCTTAGGGGCCGGCGGTAGAAGGCGAGCAGGTAGAGCGGCACCAGCACCACGAAAAGGCCGGTGATGAAGGCGCAGTTGGAGGCCGTGGTGTAGCCCAGGCTCACGGTCTGGGACACGTAGAGCCCGGCCAGGATGAGCGACAGGATGAATCCCTCCCACAGGAGCGCCGCAGGACGACGATGCCGCAGGACCCACGGCAGCAGGCACAGCGCAGCCAGCAGGAACCGGTAGGCGACCATGGGCACGGCCCCCACGTCGGCGAGAGCGTCCTTGACCATGAAGAAGGTCGCGCCCCAGACCGCGGAACAGTAGACGAGCCCCAGATAGGACATGCGCGCGATAATATTATCATAGAATGCAGTCGCCGCCCCCCCGGCCATGAAGACCCCGAAACTGCGTCTGGACGCACTGCTGGTGGAGCGCGGGCTCTTCGCGACGCGGGCCCGGGCCCAGGCCGCGCTGCTCGCCGGCCGGGTCCGGGTCGCAGGCCGCCCCGGCGCCAAGGCCGGCTCCTCCGTGCCCGTGGACGCGCGTCTCGAGGTCCTCGGCGACCCCAACCCTTTCGTCTCCCGCGGCGGGCTCAAGCTGGCCGCCGCCCTGGAGGGCCTGCCAGTCCCGGTCGCGGGCCGGGTCTGCCTGGACGTCGGCGCCTCCACCGGGGGCTTCACGGACTGCCTGCTCTCGCGCGGCGCGTCCTTGGTCTACGCCGTGGACGTGGGCACCGCCCAGCTCCACGCCAAGCTCCGCGCCGACCCGCGGGTCCGGAGCCTCGAGCAGTTCCACGCCAAGGACCTGCGGCCCGGGATGTTCGAGCCCCGGCCCGACCTGGCCGTGGTGGACGTCTCCTTCATATCCCTGGCCAAGGTCCTGCCCCACGTCCTGCCCTGCCTGGCCGCGCCCTTCGACATCCTGGCCTTGGTCAAGCCGCAGTTCGAGCTGGAGCCCAAGCTCGCCCCCAAGGGCGTGGTGCGCCGGCCCGAGCACCGGGCTCTGGCCCTGGCCAGGGTCCGCGCGGCCCTGCGCGGGCTGCCCGTGAGGGAAGCGGGGGTCATGGAATGCCCGGTGCACGGCCCCAAGGGCAACATCGAGTCGTTCGTCCATCTTGCGTCAGTTTGATAGAATGAATCAGGCGAACCCATGAAGATCCTCCTGGTCACGGACCCAGCCTCGCCTTACGGAGAGGACGCTTTCTGCCGGGAACTCGTCCTGCGCGCTCCCTCGCGCGGCCATGAAGCGGTGATGGCCGAGAAGGTCGAGGCCTGCGACGCCGACGTCGTGCTCATCAACAGCTTCCAGGCCGAGCCCATCCGCGCCGCCCGCTCCGCCGGCAGGAAGGTGGCGGTCCGGCTCATCGATTCCTTCGCCGAGGTCTCCCCCTCCGAGCTGCCCGCCATCCTCGGCGTCCTGCGCCAGGCGGACCGGATCCTGGTGCCCAGCCGGTATCTGGCGGATCTGGCCCGGTCCTGGGGGGTCGATGGAAAGACCCTCCCCGTGCCTTACGCCTATGACCGG
>JAQUNT010000529.1 GCA_028717525.1 Elusimicrobiota bacterium | reverse complement strand
GGGCAGTCCACGTGCGCGTAGTGCCGCTTGTCCGTCTGGTACTCGGCGTGGTGCACGTTGATGGTCACGCCGCGCGCCTTCTCTTCGGGGGCGTTGTCGATCTCGTCGTAGCGCTTGGCCTGCGCCAAGCCCTTCTTGGACAGGTAGAGGGTGATGGCCGCGGTCAGGGTCGTCTTGCCGTGGTCCACATGACCGATCGTGCCGATGTTGACGTGCGGCTTGGTGCGCTCGAATTTCGCCTTGGCCATATTCAATCTCTCCTTGATGCGGCGGCTGCCCGTCTCGGGGCCGCGTATTCTAACATAAACCAGCTGGGGATGGGAATCGAACCCACGACCTTCTCCTTACCATGGAGATGCTCTACCAACTGAGCTACCCCAGCACTGAACTGGAGCGGGCGATGGGAATCGAACCCACGTGATCAGCTTGGAAGGCTGACGTTCTACCATTGAACTACGCCCGCGTCCCAGCCCGCCAGCCCATGAACATTCCGCTCGTGTGCCGGAAAATCTTGGGGATTTGCGGCGGCGGGACCTGGATAATATAGCGATTTTGCCGGAAATCTGTCAACGTCGGTCTTTTTCGCCGATATCCTCGTTCCAGAGTTCCGGGCGGCGGCGGATGAAATCCGCCATCATCTCCCGGCACTCGGGCAGGTCGAGGTTGACCAGCTTGGTGAAGCGCCGCGACCAGCTCTCCGGGCCTTTGAAGGTCCGGTTCTCGCCCATGACCACGCGGGGGATCTTATAGAGCAGGATGGCGCCCGTGCACATGGGGCAGGGCGAGAGGGTGGAGTAGATGGTGCAGAGCCGGTAGTCGCGGGCCTTGAGCCGGCCGGCGTTCTCCAGGCAGTCCATCTCCGCGTGCAGTATGGCCGACTTCTTCTGCACCCGCCGGTTGTGGCCCCGGCCGATGATTCGGCCGCCCTTGACCAGGACCGCGCCGATGGGGATGCCCCCCTCGCGCAGGCCCTGGCGGGCCTCCCGGATGGCGGCTTGCATGAACTTGAGATCGTCCTTTCGCATGGGGCCTCCTATTCCGAGGGATGATACCAAATCTCCCGGAAAAGAGTTATCATCCGGGTATGGCTATGAGCAGCTCGACGAAATCGATCCTGGCCAGCCTCGTGGGGATGGCCTGCATGGCGGCGGCGGTGCTCTACGCTCAGCGGGTCCTGCGGGATAACAAGGTGAACTGGGCCCTGGAGCATCCGGCGCCCATGACCGGCGACGCAATCCCTGATGCCGGTCAGGGCGGCGCCGCTCCCGCGCCGCCGCCGCAGGCGCCCTGACCCATGCCGCGGCTGCCGCCGTGGGCGCCGCTGCTGCTCTGCCTGGGGCTGTGCGCCTGCCCCTACAGCGCCGCTGTCCCGCTCGACGCGCCCGGATCCGGGACGATCGACAGCCGCCTCCTGGGACGCTGGGTCCAGACCCGCGAGAAGGAAGCCGGCTTCGCCGAGTTCGAGTTCTCCGCCTTCGACTCCCGCCAGTACTTCGTGTCCATGAGCAGCCGGGAGCCCTTCAAGCCCGACGAGGAGGCCCGCTACCGGGTCTTCTCTTCCTCGGTGGGAGGGCGGACCTTCCTCAACTGCCGGGACCTGGGTGAGAAGGAGTCCTACACCCTCGCGGTCTACGAACTGCCGGATCCGGGGACCCTGGTCCTCTCCTTCGTCAACGACGAGGCCATGAAGCCCGCGGGGGAGGTCAAGGCCTCCAAGGCCCTGCGCCGGTTCGTGGCCGAGCACATGGCGGACAAGGGCTTCTTCGAGCCCGGCTTCACCTTGAAGCGGGCTCCCGACCGCAAGTAGCCGGCAGCTAACCCATGCGGAAGCGAAATTTCGTAGGATAGGACCCCGCTATGAAAAACCGGATCACCCCCGAGTTCATCCGCCGCATCCCCAAGTCCGACCTGCACCTGCACCTTGACGGCTCCCTGCGCCTGGGCACGCTCATCGAGCTGGCCCGCCAGGAGAAGGTGAAGCTGCCCTCCGCCAGCGAGTCCGGCCTGCGCCGGCTCGTCTTCAAGGATTCCTACCGCAGCCTGCTGGAATACCTGCATGGCTTCGCCTACACCTGCGCGGTGCTGCGCCGCGCCGAGAACCTCGAGCGCGTGGCGGCCGAGCTGGTGGAGGACAACGCGGCCGAGGGGGTGCGCTACATCGAGGTGCGCTTCGCCCCGCAGCTGCACGTCTGCGACGGGCTCACGGCGACGGACGCGGCGCGCGCCGTGGCCAAGGGCCTCTGGACCGCGGCCAAGGCGCACAACCGTCGCGCGGCCGTGCGCTCCGGGGCCGACCTCCCCTTCCACTACGGCATCATCGTCTGCGGCATGCGCAAGTTCAAGAAGGGCATGTCGCAGTACTTCGCCGACCTGCTGCGCCTCATGGAGCACGCGCACAAGGACGACGTCTACGCCGCGGCCTCCTTGGAGCTGGCGCGCGCGGCGGTGGCCTGGTCCCGCGAGGGCCTCCCGGTGGTGGGCTTCGACCTCGCCGGCGAGGAGGCGGGCTACCCGCCCGCCGACCATTGGCTGGCCTATCAGTACGCCCACAACCACTTCCTGCGCAAGACCGTGCACGCCGGCGAGGCCTACGGTCCCGAGTCCATCTGGCAGGCCATCACCCAGTGCCACGCCAACCGCATCGGCCACGGGACCTTCCTCTTC
>JAQUNT010000528.1 GCA_028717525.1 Elusimicrobiota bacterium | reverse complement strand
CCCGCCCCGCCCGCCCCGCCCGCCGCTCCTCCACCGAAGATGCCCCCGGCGCCGCGAGCCGCGCCTTGCGCGGCGCCGGCCATGCCTTCCGCTGCGCCTGCCGCGCCCCGGCCCGCCCCGCCGGCCACCGCCGACAGGCCTCCGCCGCCGGAGCCGCCGGTCGCTCCCGAGAACGGGGTTCCCGCCTGGCGGCCGCCGCCCCAAGCCGCTCCCGCCCTCTTGCGCTCCTTGTCCTTCTTCTTCAAGTCGGGGATATTCGGAACCTGAACGTCTTGGTCCTGCGGGTCCTTGTCCATGCTCTCTTTCTCTTTCATGGGGGCAGTCCTCGGTCGCTATAGTGTAACAGAAGTGCAGATATATTTATTACAGGTTTCCAAAAGAACGGCAAAATATCGTTAAAATTACGGTAAAAGGCGCGACCGGACCGGCCTCTATGTCAGAGGCTCTTCAAGGTCAGGTGGATCTTGAGGAAGGGCTCCTTGAATCCGCGCGGCAGCGGCGGGTAAGGCGTGCCGTCTTGCACCGCGCTCAAGGCGGCCAGGTCGAAGGCCGGGTCCCCGGAGCTCTCTTCCGTGCGCAGGTCCACGAAGTGTCCGTTGGGCAGCAAGGAGAAGACCACCACGCATTCTCCCGCGCCCTTGGGCATCCGGCCGGACCATTGCTCCCAGAGGACTTGGCGGATCTGGCTGATGTACCAAGGATAGGGGAAGTTGGGCATGTCCGTGGCGATGCCTGTCTGCGCCGGGGCCCCGCTGACCGGAGCGCCGCTGGCCGCGGGCGGGCTCGCCGCCGGGGCCGGCGCGGCGGGCTTCTCCTCTGCGGGCGGCTCGCTCCATCCGTGCAAGAGGCTGGGTCTGGGCAGGGCGGCGCCCTTGCGCCGCCGCAGCGCGAATTCGTCGACCTCGGTCTGCGGCTGCAGCGCGGGCGCCGGGTTTTTGGCGGAGGCCGCGCTCTCGGCCTGAGCGCTCAGGATCGCGGCGGAGGGGCCGACGAAGTCGATCATGTAGACGGACGCCGCGCGGACTTTGGCGGCTCCGTAGATCGCCACGGCCAGAGCGGCCACCCCGATATGGATGGCCAGGGAAAAGGTCAGGTAAGGCCCGAGGTCCCCGTCGTCTCGGCCATACGGGACGGCGTTGGCGGTCACGGCCATGGTCTCCTTACGGCTTGTTCTCGGCGGTTTCCGGGGAGACCCCGATGCCCAGCTTGCCCACTCCCAGGCGTTTGGCCACGTCGAGGACCGCGACCACCTTCTCGACGGGGACGCTGCGGTCCGCCTGGACCAGCAGGGTCTTCTGGGCGGACTTGGGCAAGCGCAGGGTCAGCTCGCGCTCGAGCTTGTCCCAGCGCACGGGCTGGCCTTCGATGAGCACGGCCCCGCCGCGGCTGATCTGGACGTTGACCGTGGTCTCGGCTGCGGCCGGGGTGCCGGATTGGGCCTTAGGCAGCTTGACCGTGAGCTGGGACTGGACGAGGATGGGAGTGAGCACCATGAAGATGATGACCAGGATCAGGGAGACGTCGATGAGCGGGATGAGGTTCATCTCCGCGAAGGTCCGGCGCCTGGAGACGATCTTCACTGGCGCGCCTTGGCGGAGAGGCTGTCGAGGACCTCGTCGCAGGCCCAGTTCAGGTCCTCACCGAAGCGGGCCGCGCAGTGGTTGAGGTAGTTGTAGGCCGCGACGGCGGGGATGGCCACGAAGAGGCCCGCGGCGGTGCAGACCAAAGCCTCGGAGATGCCGATGGCCACCACCCCGGGACCGGCGCCGGCGGCGCTGGCCAGGTCGCGGAAGGCGCGCATGACGCCCAGCACCGTCCCGAAGAGGCCGATGAAGGGGGCGACGGCCGCCATGGTGCCCAGCACCGTGGTCCCCTTCTGGAGGGAGGCCACCGCCCGTTCGACCTCGCGCTCGACTGCGCGCTTGCGCTCGTCGCGGCTCGGCGAGCCGGTCAGGCTGGCCACGAGGATGGGACCGGCGAGGCCCTTATGGGCCTGGCAGAGCTTGACCGCGTCCGAGAGACTGCCCGAGGCGATGAGCGCGCGCAGCTTGGCCAGCAGGACCCGTTCGCCGCCGATGGCGCGCCGCACGAAACGCCAGCGCTGCCACATGAGCGCGACGGAGTAGATGGAAAGGCCGATGAGCAGCCAAAGGGTCGCCCCTCCGGAGACCAGGACATCCTTGACGCTGACATGGAAGCTCATGCTGACATTATGTCAAATCCCCCGCCCGTAAGGAAGCCGCGGCGCAGCCTCCGGCCGCTGCGCGGGGATTTGCTACTATCCTGTGATGACCCTGCGCCGAGCCCCCCTCGTCGTCGGTCTCTGCGCCGGGATACCCACGCTGCTCTATCTCGCGCTCAACAGCTTCGGCCTGCTGCCGCGCGGGAACTTCTTCTGGCCCGTCGTGCACCGGTCGTTCGTCTGGATCACCCTCGCCACCATGGCGGCGGTGGCCGGCGAGGGGGTCCTGGAGCTCAAGCGCGACAGGTCGCCGCTGCACGTGCTCAGGTACTCGGTCTTCCTCACGGCTGCGGTGGTCCCGGTCCTGGGCTGGTGCGGAAGCGCGCGCTTCATCCCTTGGCTCAGCATCGCCTATTGCCTCATCGCCTTGGCCTTCGCCCTGCTCTCCGCGGTCGAGCTCATCCGCGCCCCGAAGCGGGAGGTC
>JAQUNT010000527.1 GCA_028717525.1 Elusimicrobiota bacterium | reverse complement strand
CCCAGGTCCCGGCACGGCAGATTCTGAGCATCGAGCAATGAGACGCGGCGCCCTCATCCTGGTCTGGCTCTGGGCCGCAGCGGGCTGCGGCCGGCCGCAGCCGCTGAGGGACGGCCGTATGGATTGCACGGACCCCGTCCCCCTGGCCGGCGGGGTCACGGTCTTCTCCTGCTCCGAGCGCGGCAAGCCCTGGGCCATCTACACTGCGTCCCGCCAGGACCCGGTCCCCCGGCGGTATCGGAAGTTCCGCCGGGACCGGCCGGACGGACTTCCTTACGGCCGGCCCCGGCGTCTGAGCTTCGCGCCGTTCTCCATGACCGATCCCCGTCCTCTGCCGGACGGCCGGCTGCTGGTCCGGGCGGGACAGGACTTCTACACCATGAACCCGGACGGGACCTGGCCCGAGAAGGTCGCGGGACCGGTCCCAGCGGCCGCTTCCCGCACTCCCAAGGGGAGGCCTTCGGAGGTGGACCTGACGCGCCGGACCGGCACCTTGCTCTGCTACGCCGCGGGCCGGGCGGCCCGGGTCGAGTTCCTTTCCAGGACCCGCAGCCTGGGCAGCTACCCGGTCGAGCCGGACGGCTCGTTCTTGGTCGAGGTGCCGGCTGACCTGGCCCTGCGGCTGAGGACCTTGGACCGTCGGGGCCGTGTCATCAAGACCGGCGGCTGGTTCTGGCTCAGGCCCGGGGAGACCCGCTCCTGCGCCGGCTGCCACGAGCCAGCCACGCGCATGGCTGAGAACCGGCTGGTCCGCGCTTTGGAGCGGCGGCCATGAAGAAGCTCCTGGCCGGCCTCGCGGCCGCGGTCCTGGCGGCCTTCCTTTGGAAGGCTGGCCCGGCCTGGTACCAGCGCCACCTGGACTCGGCCGTGGGCCGCGCCGGCACCAAGATGGTCTCCTGCACCCACTGCCATCGCCGCGTCCAGGAGCCCTCCATCCGGGGCGGGCCGCGGGCTCCCGGGCCGCGGTATCTCTCCCCCATGGGCCTGGCCGCGTCTCCGGACGGCCGGTCCTTGTTCGTGGCGGCCGAGGACGCGGACCTCCTGCTCAAGGTGGACCTGGCCAGCGGCAAGGTCGCGGCCTCGGCGGCGGTCCCCGGCCGGCCGCACGGCGTGGCCGTGTCAGCGGACGGCCGGCTCCTCGCGGTCTCCAGCCGCGACCTGGACCGGGTGACCCTCCTCGACCCGCAGACCTTGCAGCAGCGCCGGGAACTGGCCACGGGCGCCGAGCCCTTGGGCTTGGCCTTGACCACGGACGGCCGGCTCTTCGCGGCCGAGAACGGGGCCGGGACCGTGCTGGCAGCCGGCACCTGCGGTATCGGAAGTTCCGCAGGCGCCGGCCGGACGGATTTCCTTACGGCCGGCGTGCATCTGGCGGCCGGCCGCGAGCCCTACGCCGTGGCTCTGTCGCGCGACGAGCGGCGCCTGGTCGTGGCCAACCGCCTCTCCAACCTCGCGCGCCGGCGCGACGTGCCGGTCTCGGAACTCACGGTCATAGACGCGCGCCGGGGGCGCGTGGTGGACCGCAAACGGCTGGTCTCCGCGCACCTCAGCGAGGGGGTGGCGGTCGCGGCGGACGCCTCCTTCGCCTTGGCGCCGGTCCTCCACGTGCGCAACCTCCTGCCCACCACCGAGGTGCTGCGCGGCGGGCTCATGAACAGCGCCGTGGCTTTCGTGGACCTGCGGCCGGGCGGGGCCGTGGCGCAATTCCCCTTGGACGAGGCCGGCGCCTTCTTCGCCGACCCCTCGGGCATCGCCCTGACCCCGGACGGCCGCCGTGCCTTCGTGGCGCACGGCGGCGCGGACGTGGTGACGGTCCTCGACGTGGCCGCGCTGCGCCGGCTCACGGACAGGGCCGACGACCTGGGCCTCAGCGGCCGCTATGTGCTGGCGCGCATCCCGACCCTTTCCAATCCGCGCGCCTTGGCCTTGGCCCCGGACGGCAAGCGCCTCTATGTCTCCGAGCGCCTGGCCGACTCCATCGCCGTCATCGATACGGACCGCCTGCGCCTGGTCGGGCGCATCGACCTGGGCGGGCCGCGGGCCCTGACCGCGGAGCGCCGCGGGGAGCGCCTGTTCCACGACGGCTCCTTCACCTTCCAGGGCCAGTTCTCCTGCCGCTCCTGCCATCCGGACGGCCGCACCGACGCTTTGACCTGGGACTTCGAGATCGACGGCCTGGGCCAGGAGATCGTGGACAGCCACTCCCTGCTCGGCATCAAGGACACGGATCCCTTCAAGTGGACGGGCAAGAACCCCACCATCTTCAGGCAATGCGGCCCGCGCTTCTCCCGGGTGCTCATGCGCACCGACCCCTTCCCCCCGGACCGGCTGCGGGACCTCGTGGCCTACATCGAGTCCTTGCCCCGGCTGCCCCGGAGGCTGGACCCGACCCAGGCCGAGGCCATAGCCCGGGGCCGGCAGGTCTTCTACCGCGAGCGCACCAATACGGGCCAGGAGATACCAAAGGGGAACCGCTGCGCCACCTGCCACCCGGCCCCGCTCCATACGATACGCCTTCCCTTCGACGTGGGCACGGGCGGGCCCTTCGACACCCCTCACCTCATGGGCATACGCTACAGCGCGCCCTACCTGCACGACGGACGATCAATGACCTTGGAGGAGATCTGGACCGTGCACAACCCCCAAGACCAGCACGGAAGGACTAACGACA
>JAQUNT010000526.1 GCA_028717525.1 Elusimicrobiota bacterium | reverse complement strand
CATCCCCAGGGCGAGCAGGAAGAAGGGGAGCAGGTCCCGCACGGCTCTCCAACCGATGCCCTGCCCGCGCTGCCAGCGCATCAGCAGCAGGACGACCGGGAGCACGCAGATGGTCGCCTTGCTCAGCAACCCGAGGAGGAACAGGCCGAGCGCGGCCCAGTACCACCTCCGTCCTCCGCCCTCCTCGAAGCGCAGGTAGCCGCCGAACGCCGACAAGAAGAAGAGTCCCGACAGCACGTCCTTGCGTTCCGCGATCCAGGCCACGGACTCGACATGGACGGGGTGCAGGGCGAATACGGCGCCCGCGAGCCAGGCGCCGGGCAGGCCCAGCCGCTTGAGCAGCAGCCAGATCAAGAGGGCATTGATGATGTGCAGGATGACGTTGTCTACGTGATATCCTTTCGGCTGCGGCCCCCAGAGCTTCCTCTCCATCCAGAAGGTGGTGTAGACCACGGGATATTCCCGGTAATAGGGCCAGGGCGCCGGTTCCAGGGTCCAGATGCTGCGCAGGGCGCCGGGCTGGTCGAGCAGGGGGTTGGCGGCGTAGTAGTCGTCGTCCCAGACGAAGCCCCCGCGCAGGGCCGGGAGATAGGCGCAGAAGGTGAGGGCGCAGAGGAGGAGGGCGCCGGACCAGAGGCCGGCCGCGCGGGTCGTCATGGCCAAGGCGATTGTATCATAGCCCGGCCGCGCGGGCGGCGGGCGCCGTCCCTAGTCGTCTTGGTTGCCGGCGGCCGAGGTGTCGCCGACGTGCTCCGAGGCGAAGCGCTTGGCGGCGAGCAGGTAGATGGGGGCCATGATGGTGAAGATGATGGCCAGGACCATGAACCCGCCCTGGGGGGAGAGGACGTCGAAGGCCCAGCCCGCGCCGGCCAGGGCGAGCATGCCCACCGCGCGCGAGAGGCCGTAGACGAAGCCGGTCACCGCGCCCAGGTTCTGCGCGGGCACCTTGGACTGCATGTAGGAGGCGGTGCCCAGCTCGTTGCCGATCATGGCGGCCGCGATGAGGAAGGAGGCGGCCACGGCGGCCCAGGCCACCGGGAGGAGATAGAAGATCCACATGGACAGGGAGGCCGCGGCGGCCAGGCGCAGCCAGCTCGAGAAGTGGCTGTTCTTGCCCCAGCGGTCCAGGTAGAAGGAGCCGGCCAGCTCCCCGACGTTCCAGGCGCCGACCATGATCGCGGCGAAGGTCGGGTTGTGCAGGACCGAGGCGGCGAACACCACGGAGACCACCGTGTGGAACAGCTTGTGCACCGCGGTCAGCGGGATGTTGATGAGCACCAAAGCGCGGAGCTTGGGATCGCGGAAGACGTGGCGCATGCCGGTGCGCAGGTCGGCCAGCCAGGCGCGCCAGGAGATCCGCGCCCGCCCGGCCGCCTGCCCCGCGTCCTCCTGGGGCCGGACGTTCCACAGGCGCAGCATGGCCAGGGCCGCGGCGAAGCAGAAGATCGGGTGCACCCAGATGGTGTTCAGCGCTCCGAAGGCCTTGACCACCCAGCCGGCTCCGAAGACCCCGGCGGTGGCGGCCATCTCGCGCCAGACGTAGAGCCGGCCGTTCTGCGCGCGCAGGACACCCTCGTCCTTGCCCACGATCAGGGGCAGGGCCGCCCGGCGCGCCACGTCGAAGAGCTCGTAGCCGATGCCGTTGATGATGAAGGCCCCGAAGACCATGGGGATGGCCAGGGCCCCGCCGTGCATGAGGATGAAGGGTAGGGAGACGGTGGCGGCGATCTGCAGGGCCACGGTGAGCGCCAGGGCGCGGCCGGCGCCGATGCGGTCGATGACCGAGCCCAGCAGGGCCCCCGAGACCAAGCGCGACAGCTCGGAGGCGAGATAGAGCGCGCTCACCGCCATGGCCGCGTGGAAGGTGTCCATCAGGATGAGCGGGACCGCGAGGTTGAGGGCGTCAAGCCCGGTCTTCACCGTTGAGACGCCGAAACCGTAGAGGCGGAACTGGCGCTTCTGATGCGGCGCGAGCTCCGGGACGGGCTCCGCGGCCTGAGACTCCTGCGTCTGGCCGCGGGCCGCGGCCAGCTGGACGCGCGGGGCAGCGGCCGGACTTTCCGAGGCCTGGCTCGGCTCGAGGTCGGCCGGAGCCGCGTGCCGGCGCAGGCCCGATTCGAGGAGGCGCTGGAGCTCCGCCCCGCCGCGGCGCAGGTCCGCGGGAGAGGCCTTGACGTCGCCCACCGCCTCCAGGACCGGGGCGGTCTGTTCGGCGAGGCCGCCTACCTTCTCCTGCGTACGGGCCGGGGCGGCGGGATCGGCGGAGGCGGAGACGGAGAGGGATGTTTGGACCGCGGGCGCCCCCAGGACCGCGGCCGGGACGGAGAGCGTCAGGACGGACTGCGGCGCGGCGGCCTGGACCCGGGGGGCCGCGTCCGCGGACCGGCCGCTCAGGTCGAAGCTGAAAGTGGCGGAGAGCGCGCCGAGGCTGCTGGTGACCGCGGCCGGCACGGCCGCGACCGTCGCGGCCGGCAGGGCCTGCCCGGAAGCGGCGACCCCGGCCGTGGCCACCGCGGCCCAGGCCTGCGGCCCGGGGGCGAGCAGGGCCAGGAGGGCGGCCAAGGATGCGGCGAAGGCGCGGCGCAACCTCATGCCTATATTATCGCACGAGGTTCAGGACGCGACGGGGGCCTTCAGGCCCAAGGCCGGCCGGATATGGGCCCAAGCGGTTC
>JAQUNT010000525.1 GCA_028717525.1 Elusimicrobiota bacterium | reverse complement strand
ATTTATCCTTGCCTTGACAGGCGCCGGACAATCCGATAATATCTAGGCGTGGCGGAGCTCTGGGCAGACGTCTGGTTCTATATCTCGGCGCTGGGCTTCCTCGGCAGCGGGGTGCTGTTCCTGTATCTGCTGGGTCAGTACCGCTCGGCGGTCGAGGATGCCGATGCGAGCGATGCGACCGATGCCACCGCCGAGCCCGCGGCAGCGCCGGCGCCGGAGGCCCTGCCCCCCAAACCCGTGGTGGTGGCCTTGAGCCCGACTCCGGCGGCGAAACCGGTCATCCTGCCCAAGGCCCCGGTCGCCGCGGCGCCGCCCGCCCCCGCCCCCAAAGCTGAGCCGGCGCCCCCCCAGGCGAAAGCCGCGCCCGCGGAGCCGGTCCGCGCCGCGGCGCCGGCGGCGGCGGGCCCGCGCAGCGAAGGCGTCAACTCGGCCGTCGCCTACCTGCAGGGCATCAAGGCCCAGATGGAGAAGTTCGACAAGAACATCGCGGCGCTCAAGGCCCTGTCCGAGCAGCAGGCCGTCCAGAATCAGCTCGTGCTCAAGAGGCTCTCCGAACTGGCCGGAGGCTTCAAGCCGGCGCCGGCGCCGGCGCCGGAGCCGCCCGCGGTCCTTCCCAGCGAGTTGGAGGCCCCTGTCGCCGCCGATGAGAAGCCCAAGCCGGAGAGCCTGGCTGCGGCGCTGACTCTTTCCGTCCCGGCGCAGGAGGCGCCGGAGCCGGCTGGTCCGGCTCCGGCCGTGATCATCGAGACCTTGCCGCAGGGGCCCGCCGCAACCGCGCCGGCCGAGCCGTCACCGGAGGCTCAGCCGGCCGCGCAGCCCTTCCAGCCGCGCAAGGGCCCGGTCTGGCCGGTCTAGCGCGCGGGAGCGCGCCAGTGAAGACGGCATCTCGCGAATCCCCCCTCCGTCCGCTCGCCGCCGCTCTGCTGCTCGCGGCCGGCGCGGCCCCGGCCCGAGGCGGCATGCTCGCCCCGTCCGCGTTCTCCGCCGGAGCCGCGGGCACGGCCGGCGCGGAGTTCCTCAAGCTGGCCGGATCGGCCCGGGAATCGGCCCTGGGGGGCGCGGCGGCCGCCGGGGCGCAGGGGGCCGACGCCTTGTTCTCCAACCCCGCGGGCTTGGCCAGCCTCCGCCCGGATTCCCGGTCCGAGGCGAGCCTCTCCTACGACAACCTGCTGGAAAGCTCCTACCTGGGCAGCGCCGCCTGGGGGCGTCCGCTCGGCCGCTCCGGCGCCGTCGGGGCGGAGCTGGTCTATTTCTCCCAGGACGCCCAGACGGCCTACAACGGCCAGGGCGATGCCGTCGGCTCCTTCCGGCCCTACGACCTGGCCGTCGGCGCGGCCTACGCGCGGAGGTTCGGCGGCTTCGCCGCGGGGGCCGGCCTGAAGCTGATCCGCTCGTCCGTGGACGACGCCTCGGGGACCAGCGCGGCCGTCGACTTCGGCGCGCAGGCCCCCGGCGTCGTCCTGGTCGGCGACCGTCCCCTCGACATCGGGGCCTACGTCTCCAACCTGGGGCCGCCCATCAAGGTGGGCGGGGCCTCGGCGCCGCTGCCCCTGGCCATCGTGGGCGGGGCCCTGTGGCATCTCGCGGACCCCGTCGACGCGAGCTTCGACCTGCATCTTCCCTCGGACCAGGACCCTTACGTCAGCCTGGGCGTGGAGGCCTCCTACCGGTTCGACCAGCGCAGGCACAGCGCCTTCCTGCGCCTCGGCTACGACCAGAGCCACGCCCGGGAGCTCGACGGCGCGGCCGGCATGACCGCCGGAGGCGGCCTGGACCTCGGGAGCTTCCGGGTCGACTACGCCTGGGTCCCCTACGGGGATTTGGGCATGCAGAACCGCGTCACTTTGGCGCTGCGCTTCTGATATGGAGGAGCCCCGAGGCGCGGGGCCAGGACCTTGAGCATCGCGCCGTGCACGCGGCCGTTGCTGGCCAGGGTCTGGCGGCCGAAGGAGGAGAGGGAGCCCCAGGGGCGTCCGCGGAAGTCCGAGACCTTGCCCCCGGCCTCGCTGACGAGCAGCAGGCCCGCGGCCACGTCCCAGGGAGCCAGGTTGAATTCCCAGAACCCGTCCGCGCGTCCCGCCGCCACCCAGGCCATGTCCAGGGCGGCCGAACCGCTGCGGCGCACGTCGTGGCAGCGGACCATGAAGGAGCTGTAGAACGCGGTGTAGAAGCCCGGCCGCTCGGCGCGGTCGTAAGGGAAGCCCGTGATGAGCAGGGAGCGCGCCAGGGAACCCACGGAGGAGACGCGGACCGGCCTGCCGTTGAGGCGGGTCCCGCCCCCGGCCTCGGCCAGGAAGCGCTCGCCGCGGAAGGGGTCGTGGACTCCGGCGAGGATGGGCCGGCCGCGCCGCAGCAGCGCGATGGACACGCAGGCGACCGGATAGCCATGTGCGAAGTTCGTGGTCCCGTCCAGGGGGTCGATGACCCAGACATAGTCCGAGCCCGTGTCCCGGCAGGCCTTCTCTTCGGCGCGGTAGTCGTGGCCCGGCAGACGGCGGCGGATGAGGTCGAGGACGGCCTCCTGGCTCTCCAGGTCCGCCTGCGTGAGCAGGTTGGCCGGCCCCTTGTAGCGGATGCTCACCGAGCCGAACCGCCGCCGGAGCACGCGGGCGGCTCTGTCCAGGGCCTCCTCCAGGACCCGGCGCAGTTCAGGGCGCATGGAAATGCCTCGCCAG
>JAQUNT010000524.1 GCA_028717525.1 Elusimicrobiota bacterium | reverse complement strand
AAATGAGGGTCCTGGGGATAGAGACCTCCTGCGACGAGACGGCCGCGGGCGTGGTCGAGGACGGGCGCATCCTCGCCAACGTCGTGTCGTCCCAGATCCGCCTGCACCGGCGCTTCCACGGGGTGGTGCCGGAGTTGGCCGCGCGCGCGCACCTGCAGCGCATAGCAGAGGTGGCGGAGGAGGCTTTGGCGGGGCGGAGCGTCGACGCCGTAGCCTTCGCCCGCGGCCCGGGGCTCATGGGGCCGCTGCTGGTCGGCAAGATGGCGGCTCTGGCCGTTTCCGAGACGATGGGCTGCCCGGTCGTGGCGGTCAACCACCTGGAGGGGCACGTCTTCGCCGCCGAGCTCTGCGGCCGCGTGCGCTTCCCCCTGGTGACGCTCATCGTCTCGGGCGGGCACACGGACCTCCTGGTCTGCCGGGCGCCGGGCCGCTACCGCGTCCTGGGCCGTACGCGCGACGACGCCGCCGGAGAAGCCTACGACAAGGTGGCGCGCATGCTGGGCCTGGGCTACCCGGGAGGCCCGGTCATCGACCGGCTGGCGCGCCGGGGCGACCCCCGGGCCGTGGCTTTTGCCCGGCCGCTGCTGCCCGGAACCTGGGATTTCTCATTCGCCGGGATAAAGACCGCCGTGCTCTACCACTTGCGGGATCTTGGACGCCCGCCGTCTCGGCGGGAGACCGCCGACCTGTGCGCTTCATTCCAGGAGGCGGTGGTCGAGACGCTCGTCAAGAAGACCGTGGCCGCCGCCGAGAAGCACCGGGTCAGGCAGGTGGTGGTGGGCGGCGGGGTCGCGGCTAACGCCCGGCTGCGCGAGGCCTTCCAGGAGGCGGCCCGGAGCCGGGGCCTGCGCGTGAGCATCCCGCCGCCGATCCTGTGCACGGACAACGGGGCCATGCTGGCCCAGGCGGCCAGCCACCGCCTGCGCCGGCGCCGCGCGGGCCGGTCCCTGCGCTGCGACCCGGGCCTGGGGTTCGAGAATTGGGGCGCCTGAGAGCCGGCCTCCTGGTCTTCCTGGGAGTGTTCGCGGTCTACGTCTACACGGCCTACCCGACCGTGGCGCCGCGCGACAGCGGCGACCTCGCGGCCGCGGTGCTCGACTTCCGGCCCGCGCACCCTCCCGGCTATCCTCTCTACGTCCTGCTGGGCAAGGCCTGGATCAGCCTGATCCCTTGGGGCGAACCCGCCTACCGCCTTAACCTGATGTCGGCCGCTGCCGGCGCCGGCTGCGTCGCCACGCTCTTCCTGCTGCTGGCCAGGTCCTGCGGGACCTGGCCGGGACTGGCCGCGGCCCTGGCTCTGGCCTTCAGCGCCCCGCTGTGGAAGTTCAGCCTGCTCTGCGAGATGTACTCTTTGCACGGCCTCCTGCTGGCGGTCCTGCTCCTGCTGGCGCCAGGGCCGGGGCAGGACGAGGGCTCGGGCCGCAGGCGCCTGCGCTGGAGCGCCTTCCTGCTCGGCCTGGCCTTGGTCAACCACCAAGCCTTCCTCCTGGCCGTGCCCGGGCTGGCCGTGCTGTGGTGGGAGGAGCTCTCCTCCGCCGCGAACCGCCGGCTCCTCTGGACGGCCGGCCTGCCGCTCCTGCTCCTGGGCCTGGCGCCCTACCTCTTCCTTTGGGTCCGGCTCGGGGACCTCGGCCGCGCCTGGGCCGTGCTCACCCGCCAGGAGTACGGGACCTGGCAGCTCTCCGCGGGCTTGAGCCGGCCCATGAGCTGGGGCCTGGCCGCGAGCCTGCTCGGGCATTTCTTCAAGGCCCTGTGGCAGGGGACCTCACCGGTGGTCCTCGGCCTGGCCCTGCTGGGAGCCGTGGACCTGGCGCTGCGCGTCCGCCGCTTCGCGGCCGGCCTGCTCGCGCTTCTGCTCTGCTTCGGGCCGGCCTTCTACCTGGCCACGCGCTTCGACCTCAGCGGCTGGGTGGCGCGCACGGTCATGGAATCGGCCCTGGTGGCGCCAGCGGTGCTGGTCTGCCTCTGCGCCGGCTTCGGCCTGGCTTGGGCGCTGCGGCGCAAGCAGGCCCTGGGCCTGGTCCTGGCCGCGGCCGCGGTGCTGGGACCGCTCTGGCAGAACGGAGCCGCATCCTTCCACCGCGACGACTTCTCAGCCTACGACTACGCCCTTGACCTGCGCCGGGCCCTGCCGCCGGGCAGCACGGCCGTGGTCGGCGGCGACACGGCCCTCTACGCCTCGCGCTACCTCGACCTGGCGCACCCGGACGGGCAGGGCCGCAGGCTCGTCTTCTATCAGGACGCGAGCCCCGGCGCGCGTCCGGACTTCGTGCTGGGGCTTTCCTTGGCCCGTCTGGCGGCGCTGGGCCTGGGCCCGGAGAAGCTCTATCCTGCCGGGCTGGCACAGGGACTGCTGCCTGCGTCGGCCGCGGTCTCGGCATGGGAATTCTCCGCGCTGCGCCGCGGCCAAGCCCTGCGCCAGGAGGAGAGCTACGCGCGCGACATCCTGCTCAGCTACGCCTTCGCCCATTACCTCGACGGCGTGCTGCGTCAGGCCCGGCGGGACCCGGGCGCGCAAAGGGACTTCGCT
Organism: Elusimicrobiota bacterium; assembly: GCA_028717525.1. Classification (GTDB taxonomy): domain Bacteria; phylum Elusimicrobiota; class Elusimicrobia; order UBA1565; family UBA9628; genus UBA9628. Next base: position 166 of record JAQUNT010000524.1, on the reverse strand, counting down.
CTGGCCGCCGCCTTGGACCCGGAGGATTACCGGCTCGAGTACGAGCCCGCGCCGGCGCCGCGGGACCGGTAGGGCCTACTTCTTCTCGGCCTTGTCGAGGCGTTCGAGGTTGCGCTTGGCCTGGGGATGTTTGGGAGCCAACTCCAGGCAGTCTTCGTAGAGTCTG
>JAQUNT010000523.1 GCA_028717525.1 Elusimicrobiota bacterium | reverse complement strand
GTTAGGTTTTCAGATGTCTTGACAGGGAGGCGATGGTCCCGCTCCCGGCAAGGACCATTGGTCCCGCGCCGGAAGAAAGGGCTATAATGTGGCGCCCTCATGAGGAACCCCTCGGACACCAGCACCTGGCGCGACATCATGGAGATCCCGGCCCTGCTGGCCGCCTTCTCCCAGGGCGCGGCCCGCCGCCTGCGCGGCAGCGTGCTCAAGGCCGAAGACGACTCGGTCCACCTCGTGGGCCGGGGCTCCTCGGACAACGCCACCCTCTTCGCCAAGTACATCTGGGAGGCGCACGCGGGGGTGCGCGCGGACTTCGTCCACCCCCACGCCATCTTCGAGGCCGAGCGGCCGCTCAACTTCCGGGGCCGAGTGGTCTGGGCCTATTCCCAGTCCGGCCGCAGCACCGACGTGGTCGCGACCTTGGAGCGGCTCATGGGCTGGGGCGCCAAAGGCGTCGCCGTGACCAACGAGCCGGACCTGGCCCGCAACCCGCTGGCCCGGCAGGCGGACCGCCACATCCTGCTCTCCCGCTCCGCCGAGCTCTCCGTGGCCGCCACCAAGACCTTCTCCCTCCAGCTCTGGCTGGCGCTGTGGACCTCGCGCCTGTGGTGCGGCTGGCCCGCGGCCGCCGAGCTCGAGCGCACCCGGGCGGAGCTGGCGCGCTACCTGGCCCGGCCCGCGGACTTCCCCCCGGCCGGCCGCTTCGCCGCGGCCTGGAGGCGGCTGCGCCGCGCGCCCATCGTGACCTTCGTGGCCCGCGGCCCCTTCTACGCCGTGGCCAAGGACGCGGCCCTCAAGTTCCGCGAGATGGCCGGCCTGCACGCCGCGGCCCATTCCGCGGCCGACTTCCTGCACGGCCCGGTGGGGGCCTGCGGGGCGCAGGACCTGGTCCTGCTGCTCTCGCCCTCCCGCAGCCGCATCCCCGAGGACCTGCTCAAGGTCCGCCGGGCCCTGCGGCAGCGCGGCACCCCCCACGAGATCCTCTCGCCCGCGGCCGGCCGGGCGCCCCTGAGCGCCCTGCTCCTCGACGTGGAGCTCAAGCTCGCGGCCCTGGACCTGGCCGTAGCCAAAGGCCTGGACCCGGACCGACCCAAGGGCTTGAGCAAGGTGACCAAGACCATATGAAGATATTCCGAAGGATCATCATGTTCGCGACCGGCATCCTGGCGCTGGTCAATCTGGTCGGCGTCGTCCTCGTCGTGATGACGCGGAACTGGGGCGCTTTGCCTTGGGCCCTGCTGCGCCTGGCGATCTGGGCCGGGATCTGCGTCTACCTCATCCGGCTGGACCGCCGCGCCGCCGCCCCCCCTCCGGAAGCCCCTTGAGCGGCAGCCGGGCCGCCTCCTGCGGCTGGGTCTTCGCCGCCGCCCTGCTGGCGGCCCTCTCTCTGGTCCCGTTCCTGCTGCCCGGCGCGGAGCGCTTCGTCCCCACCCGCAAGCCCGAGCCCATCGCGCCCGGGAGCCGGCCGCAGGCCCCGCGCCTGCTCTTCGTCATGGTGGACGCCCTGGGGACGGCGGGCGCCTACAGCCCCGGCTGGATGCCGCGCCTGCAGGCGCGCCTGCCCAAGGCCGCGCACGGCGCGGCCCTGGCCTCCTTCCCCACCCTCACCCCCAACGGCCTGCGCGCTTTGCTCAGCGGCCGTACCGGGGTGCCGGAGCCCGTGTTCCTGGGCGGCCTGGCCGCCCAGGCCGAGCTCGACTCGGTCCTGGCCCGGGCCGGCGCCGCGGGCCGCATGGTCGTCGCCATCGGCCAGCAGGACTGGCCGGCCCTCTTCACGGGCCATGCCGCGCGCCTGGAGCTCGTGCCCTACACCGGCCGGCCCGACGACGACGAGGTCTTCCGCAGGGCCCTGGCCGCGGCCCAGGGGGCGCACGGACGCTGGGACATCCTGGCCGTGCACCTCTTCGACCTCGACGGCATCGGGCACAAGCACGGGGTAGGCTCGCCCGAGTACCGCCGCAAGCTGCTCTGGCTCGACGAGCGCATCGCGGAGCTCGCGGCGGCTGCCGGTCCCAATGCCGCCGTCCTGGTCACCGGAGACCACGGGCAGTCCGCGGACGGCAGCCACGGCGGCATGGACCTGGAGGCGCGCCAGGTCCCCTACATCCTCTGGGGCCCGCGGGTGCGTCCCATGGACCTCGGCTCCTTCCCCCAGCGCGACTCGGCGACCACCCTCTCGGCCCTGCTCGGCCTGCCCCCGCCGATCCTGGCCGAAGGCTGGCCGCGCCTCGACGCCCTCCAGCTCTCGCCCCAGGAGAAGGCCGCGGCCCTGCTCGACCTGCTGGAGCAGCGCCGCCGGCGCTGGCTGGCGGCCAAGGCGGACTGGCCCTGGCTCAAGACCGACCCGACCCCCCGCCTGGAGGAGGCGCGCGTGCGTCTGGGCTCCGGGGACTTCGCGGGCGCCAGCGCAGAGGCCCAGGCCGCGGCGCAAGCCGCGGACCAGGAGCTGGCCGAGAATTCGCCGGGGCAATGGGCCGGCCGCCTGTGCTGGCTGCTCTGGCTGCTGGTCCTGGCCGCGTCCTTCGGCGCGGCCGGGCCGGCTGCGCGGCCGGAGCTGCGCGCCGCGGCCGCGGTCCTGGCCCTGGTCTGCGCCGGCCTGCTGGCCTGCCCGCTATCGGCGCACCGGCTCTGGCCCCTCGCCGCCTCCTGGGGCCCGGCCGCGGCCGGCGCCTTGCTCCTGCTCAGCCTCGCCTCCG
>JAQUNT010000522.1 GCA_028717525.1 Elusimicrobiota bacterium | reverse complement strand
CTGCTCTCCAGCCGTGTACAGCCCCCAGATGCGTACGCTGGTCCAGACCAGCCCGCAAAGGATGGAGTTCCGGACGTCACTGCTGGGGAAACTGTTCTATGGCTGGCTCCTCATAGTTGGCGCGAGCGGCCTGGCTTGGGGCGTTCAGGAAAGTGAGCCCATCCCATTGTTGACGGGGCTTCTCTTCACCACTATAGCCGCGTGCATGATGTATTTCCGCATGCGTCCAATAGTGTTCGACTTGGGGATGGGTTGGTACTGGAAAGGTTGGTGCCGCGCGGCCGCGGTCATCGATAGAGCACCGCCTGACCGGGTCGTGCGGATGGCGGACCTGCACGCCCTCCAGGTCATCTCACGAGATTGCCGAGTGAAGAGCAGCACCGTCAGGCTGTACGAATTGAACATCGTGCGCCAGGACGCGAGCCGAGCCCACGTGTTCTCTTGTACCGGCGGTCCGGCGATTGAGGCGGATATCCGCGCCCTCGCCGCTTTCCTCGGCAAGCCGTTGTGGCGCGGGCCTTCATAAGTGGGTTCTGGGCCCTGAGCCAGGTTCTGATATCGTCGGGTTCCCCCAGCCAGTTTCCTCGAATTCCGAACTCGAAGCCCTCAGCCCTCATAGGCCGAGGGCTTCAGCTTCCCATATCCTTCTTACTTGCTGAGGCCACGGCACCATCGGTCGAATTCAAGGGGTCAATCACAGAACCGGGCCTTTTGTGGAAGATGCGATACCGCGACCTTCCGTTGCCGGACCGGCATAAGCCGACGACCAATTCGATCGTTATGAAGTTCCTGGGCGCCTTGTTCATCCGCTGGTCCTCACATGCGTGGGATTTGTGCGGCGCGACAGCATATGGTCTAATTCTCGCGGATGCATCCGGTCATAGGACGACTTCGCGAGCACGGAATCCGCCCCACTCCCCAGCGAGTCGTCGTCGCCCGCCGCGTGCTGGATTCCAAGGCCCACCCCTCGGCGGAGGATGTGCTCAATGCCGTGCGACGGGACTCTCCCTTGATATCCCGGGCCTCGGTCTACAATGCTTTAAAGTTGTTCGTCCGCAAGGGGCTGCTGGAGAAACGCCCGCTCCGCGACGGCCGGCACGTCTACGACCCCATCGTCGAGCCCCATCATCATCTCATCGATGAGCGCTCAGGCAGGATTTACGATATCCCGCGGGGCCTCTGCCGGGTGCGCCTGACCAAGCCCCTGCCGGGCTTCGAGGTGCGCGGCATCCAGGTCGTTTTGAAGGGACGCAAGACCACCTGAACGAATCTTGACAGCCGCGGGCGCAATAGCCTATATTTAGACATCGTCTAAATAGAAGGAGGGGACCATGCCAAGCGAAACCAAGTGCCCGGTCACGGGAATGACCCACACTCACCCGGTGGGGAAAGGCACGACCAACCGAGACTGGTGGCCGAACCAGCTCAATCTCAAGGTCCTCCATCAGCGCTCCGCCAAGAGCAACCCGATGGGCAAAGATTTCGACTACGCGAAGGAGTTCAAGAAGCTCGACCTCAAGGCCCTCAAGAAGGACCTCCGAGAGCTCCTGACCAAGTCGCAGGACTGGTGGCCGGCCGATTACGGCCACTACGGCGGCCTCATGATTCGGATGGCCTGGCACAGCGCCGGCACCTACCGCACCGGCGACGGCCGCGGCGGCGGCGGCCGAGGCAACCAGCGGTTCGCCCCGCTCAACAGCTGGCCCGACAACGTCAACCTCGACAAGGCGCGCCGGCTGCTCTGGCCGATCAAGCAGAAGTACGGCCGCAGGATCAGCTGGGCCGACCTCATGATCCTCGCCGGCAACGTCGCGCTGGAATCCATGGGCTTCAAGACCTTCGGGTTCGCCGGCGGACGCGAGGACATCTGGGAGCCGGAGGAAGACATCTACTGGGGCTCAGAGGATAAGTGGCTCGGCGACAAGCGCTACTCCGGCGACCGGAGCCTCGACAACCCTCTGGCCGCCGTCCAGATGGGGCTGATCTACGTCAACCCGGAGGGCCCCAACGGCAACCCCGACCCGGTGGCGTCGGGACGCGACGTCCGCGAGACCTTCGCCCGCATGGCCATGAACGACGAGGAGACCGTCGCGCTGGTGGCCGGCGGCCACACCTTCGGCAAGTGCCACGGCGCCGGCCCCGCGACGCACGTGGGCCCCGAGCCCGAGGCCGCCCCCATCGAGCAGCAGGGCCTGGGCTGGAAGAGCAGCTTCCGCAGCGGCAAGGGCGGCGACACCATTTCCAGCGGCATCGAAGGCGCCTGGAAGCCGAACCCGACCAAGTGGGACTCGGGCTATCTGAAGGTGCTCTTCAAGTACGAGTGGGAGCTGGTCAAGAGCCCGGCGGGTGCCAACCAGTGGCTGGCCAAGGACGTGGCGGAAGAGGACATGATCGTCGACGCGCACGACCCGAAGAAGAAGCACCGCCCCATGATGACCACGGCGGATCTCTCCCTGCGCTTCGACCCCGGCTTTGCGCCGATCGCTCGGCGCTTCCGCGACAACCCGAAAGAGTTCGCCGACGCCTTCGCCCGCGCCTGGTTCAAGCTGACGCACCGCGACATGGGCCCGCGGACGCGCTACCTCGGCCCGGAGGTCCCCAAGGAAGAGCTCATCTGGCAGGACCCCATCCCCGCGGTCGACCACAAGCTGATCGACGCCAAGGACATCGACGCCCTCAAGGGGAAGATCCTGGCCTCCGGGCTGTCC
>JAQUNT010000521.1 GCA_028717525.1 Elusimicrobiota bacterium | reverse complement strand
CGCCCTGGCCGCGGCTTCGCGGCGCGAGACCCGGCGCTGGCTTCCCGCGCGCTTCGCCGAGGTCGCCCGCGCCCTTCTGGACCGGGGCCGCGACATCCGGCTGCTCTGGGGCCCCGGCGAGGAAGACTACATCGCAGGCATCGCCCGGCGGGCCGGCGGTGGCGGGGTCGGGCGCATCATCATCCCGCCCGAGACGCCTCTCTTGAGGATGGCCGCGCTCATCCAGAGCTCGGCCCTAGCCCTGACCGTGGAGAACGGCCCCAAGAACATGGCCGTAGCCTTGGGCGTGCCGACCGTGAACATCGTGGGCCCCAACAACCCCGGCTCGTTCAACCCTTTAGCGGACGCATCCCATGTCGTGCTGCGGGACGAATCCCTCAGCTGCCTGGGCTGCGAGCTCAATTCGTGTCCGACGCATCATGAGTGCATGGAGAACATCACGGCTGATAGAGTCTTGCAGGAGATCGAGCGCCTGCTCTCCCGCCCGGCCCCGGCCTCGGCGCCAGCAGCGCAAGGAGCTTGACATGACGGAAGAACCGACCTTCGACCTAGGCGATCTCGTCAGTGAGCTGGCCCGCGCCAACATCGAGCTGTGGCACCAGGAGGACATCGCGCGCTCGCAGGACGACAGCGCCGTGGTGAAGGCCAAGCGCAACATCGACAAACTCAATCAGCGGCGCAACGACCTCATCGAGAAGATCGACGAGTCGGCCATCCAGGCCATGGAAGCGGCACGCCGTGGCTGAGACCGTCGGCTGGCTGGCGGACAAGATCACCATCTCGGAGCTGAAGATATACCACACCCTGGAGCAGCTCGAGCGCCAGGACGTGGGCCCCGAGCACAAGGAACTCTGCCGGAAGCGCCTGGAGGTGCTGCGCCAACAGCGCGACGACCTCAAGGAGGAGCTCAGCGCCTTGTTCAAGGACGTGGTGAGCGGCAGGACCAAGCTCAAGATCTACCGGCAGTTCAAGATGTACAACGACCCCCGCTTCTTCATCAAGAAGGGCGGGAAGGATAAAAAATCAGTATAATCCCTCTGCTGGAAAGGTGGCCGAGCGGTTGAAGGCGCACGACTGGAAATCGTGTAGGGTCTAAAAGCCCTCGGGGGTTCGAATCCCCCCCTTTCCGCACGGTCTCCCCCCTCGCAAAAGCCCATGCCCCGCCGTCTCGTCTGGACCCTGGCGGCGCTGGCTGCGGCCAGCGCCGCGATCCTGTGCGCGGCTCCGGCCCAGTACCTCGGCCGCCAGCAGGACGACCTCCTCTACATCATCGGCTCGCAATCCTTGGCCCAGGGGAGCTACCGCCTGTCAACCTGCATCGGCCAGCCTCCCCTGGTCGCGGTCGTCCCCGGCCTGCCGGTCCTTCTGCTCCCCGTGACCTGGCTCTCCAGCGGCGGGACCGGGGCCTACCAGGTCTTCTGCGCCTTGGTCCTGGCCGGCCTGCCGTGGCTGGTGTGGTGGTGGTGCCGCAGGCGCCTAGGCGAGCCCGAGTCCGTTCTGGTCGCTTTGCTCTTCGCGACCAGTCCGCTGGTCCTGTGCCAGTCGGGCGCGGTGATGAGCGAGGGCCCCTACACCGCTTTGGCGGTGCTCTTCCTGGCCGCGGCCGAGTCCGGGCGCTGGCCGGCCGCAGGAGCCCTGCTGCTCGCTTTGACCCAGCTGCGTCTGGCGGGCTGGTCGCTGCTGCCGGCGGCCCTCTGCGGCCCCTGGCGCCTGAAAGACCGCCGCGCGGCGCTCTGGCTGCTGCTGCCCGCAGCTTCGGCCGCGGCGCTGTGGTACGCCTGGTCCCACGGCGCGTCCCGAGGGGCAGGGGAGTTCCATGTGATCGAGTTGCGCGATTCCTACCAAGGCCATCTTTGGTCCCGGGTCCTGGCCGTGGCCTGCGACAACGCCCGCTACTACCTCGCCTCATGGGGCGGCGCCTTCTGGCCCCTGGACTGGAGCCGGACCGCGGCTCTGGCCGGAGCGGCTCTGGCCGCGCTGGCCCTGCGCGGCGCCTGGCTCCTGCGCGGCGAGGAAAGGGCCCGTCCGGCCGTCCTCCTGCTCTGCGGCGCGGCCCTCCTGCACCTCTTCTGGCCCTGGCAGTACGACCGCTACCTCATCCCCCTGCTGCCCTGGCTGCTCTGGCTGGTCGCCGCGGGCGCCGGCCGCCGGGCGCTGCCGCTGCTCGGACTCCTGCTGGCCCTGCAATTGACCTTCCACTCCGCGCGCTGGCTGGCCGGAGTCGAGACCTGGAGAGTCCCGGAGCTCAGCCGCACCTACGCCTGGCTGCGCGCGCACTCCGGCTCTGCCGACGGCCTGGCCAGCGCCCTCAACGTGCGCGACGGCATCCTCTGCTCGCGTCCGAGCCTGCCTCTGCCCGACGTCCCGCAGGCGCAGGACTTCGCTGGGACGCTGCGGCGCATGCGCGTGCGCTGGGTGCTCTGGCAGGACGGCCTCGACATCGGCCTCTCGGCCCGCCGGGGATCCACCATGGACGGCAAGCTGCAGAGGATCCGGGCCTATCTGGAAGACGACCGCTGGTTCCGGCGCGCCTACGCCGACCCCAAGGAAGACGCCCGAGTCTATGAGCGACTCTGATAAAGACTACCGCCGGCCCCTGCCCTGGTGCCTCGGCCTGTGCGTCACCCTCCTCTACCTCTGCTTCCACACCACGCACTACAACTTCGACGGCGTGGCCTGCGCCATCGCCGTCGAGTTGTCCGACTTCCG
>JAQUNT010000520.1:1196-2710 GCA_028717525.1 Elusimicrobiota bacterium | reverse complement strand
TCGGCCGCGGCCGAGGGCGTAGGCGCGCGCACGTCGGCCACGAAGTCCGCGATGGTGAAGTCCGTCTCGTGTCCCACGCAGGAGACCACCGGGATGCGGGAGGCCGCGATGGCGCGGGCCACCGGCTCCTCGTTGAAGGCCCAGAGGTCCTCGATGGATCCGCCGCCGCGGCCCACCAGCAGCACGTCCGTGCCCGGGAGCAGGGCGTTGAAGTCGGCCAGGGCCCGGGCGATCTCGTCCGCGGCGCCGTCGCCTTGGACCTTGACCGGGTAGATGAGGATCTCCAGGCCCGGCCAGCGGCGGGAGAGGACGTTGATCATGTCGTGGACCGCGGCGCCCTGGCCGGAGGTCACCAGGCCCACGCTCCTGGGGAAGACGGGCAGGGGCTTCTTGCGGGCTTCGTCGAAGAGGCCCTCGGCCGCGAGCTTGGCTTTGAGCTGCTCGAAAGCGAGCTGCAGCGCGCCTTTCTCGCGGGGCTCCATGGCGCTGATGATGAGCTGGACGTCGCCGCGCTTGACGTAGGAGGAGACCCGAGCCCGGACCAGGACCTTGAGCCCGTCCTGGGGCTTGAACTTGACCGCGCAGGCCGCGCCCTTGAAGAGCACGGCTTGGATCTGGGCGCCTTCGTCCTTGAGGGTCATGTAGGTGTGGCCCGAGGGGTAGGCGCGGCAGTTGGAGATCTCGCCCTCGACCCAGAGCTCCGGGAAGGAGGCTTCCAGGAGCTCGTGGATCTGCGCGTTGACCTGGCTGACGGTGTAGATCCGGCGCGCCCCGGCCATCTCCAGGCTCAGCTGTTCCGGCATGGCCTCATCGTATCAATTTAGATAAGATGTCGGTCCATGATGATCCCCGGAACAGAGGTCCTGCCAGTCGCCATCATAGGCGCCGTGATCTGCCTCGCGGGCGGCGCGGCGGCCCTGCAGTACGTCTTCGAAAAGAAGCGCCGGCAGGGCCTGGCGGAAGCCGCGCTGCGCCTGGGGCTGGAGTTCTCCCCGGCCGACCCGGGACTGGCCCGCGAGGGCTTCTCCGACTTCCCGTTCTTCCGCGTCGGGCACAGCCGTCAATTCAGCAACGTGCTGCGCGGCAAACTCGACGGCGGGGCCGAGCAGTTCGTCTTCGACTACAGCTACGTCACGGGCAGCGGCAAGAACCGCCATACCTACCGGCAGACCGTGGCCGCCTTCCGAGCCGACAATTTGGGCCTGCCCGCCTTCGAACTGAGGCCGGAGAACATCCTGCACAAGGTGGGCGGGCTCTTCGGCTACCAGGACATCGATTTCGCGGCCAGCCCGGACTTCTCCGGCAAGTACCTCTTGCGGGGCAAGGAGGAGACGGCCGTGCGCGACCTCTTCGACGCCGCGATCCTCAACCACTTCTCGCTCCATCCGGGCTGGCGCGTGGAGGGGTACGGGGATTGGCTGGCGGTCTGCCGGGAGAAGCGGCGCGTGGATCCGGAGGGCCTCAGGACCTTCCTGGACGGGACCAGGACCACGCTCTGCGCCTTCCGGAACCGG
>JAQUNT010000520.1:0-1186 GCA_028717525.1 Elusimicrobiota bacterium | reverse complement strand
CTAGCCAGGAGCAGGACGGCGGAGACGGCGGAGGCCAGGACGGTCCAGTAGCCGTAGCGGAAGTCGTCGCCTCCGAAGCCGGCCACGGCGTAGGAGAGGAAGTAGAGGAAGCCGCTGGCGGCCAGGCAGCCCAGGGCCAAGTCCCGGCGCAGCAGGGCGAGGATGAGGGCCAGGCCGCAGGCGAGATAATACGGGAAGGTCTTGAACCAGAGGCTGTTGCGGATGCTCCAGAGCCCGGCGTAGAGCGTCTGGAACGCGGCTCCGCGCGTCTTCTGGATGCCCCAGGGGTTGGGAAAGACGCGGCTGCAGATGGGGATGGTGGGGTCTCCTCCGTCGAGGTTGAGGGCGTACTTGAACGCCTCCAGGCGGTGGCGCAGGTAGCAGCCGGGATGCGCGAGGACCTGGCGCAGCCACCAGCGCGACAGCGTGCGGTCGAAGCCCGGCAGGTCTGCGCGCGGATGGAACATCAGCGCGGCGCGCCAGTCGCCCGGGTGATAGCGCTCGCGGATCTTCTCCAAGGTGGGCTCCTCGGCGTAGAGGCCGGGAGGATAGCGGGGCTCTCCCGCGCACAGGGAGATCCCGGCCAGGTCGAAGGACTCCAGTTGCGCGCCCATGTGCTCGCGCAGGCCCGAGGCCAGTCCGCGGTTGCAGCCGAAGGCCAGGGCCCAGAGGGCCAGGCCGAGAGCGAGGCCGGAGGCCGCCGTCTTCCAGGACGGCCGCGCCGCAGCGGCGAAGAGCACGGTCAGAGGCAGCAAGGCGGGCAGTGAGTTATGCCTGACCGCGGTCCCATAGAAGAGCGGGACCAACGCCGGCCAGAGCGGCCGGCCCCGCCGCGAGGCCAGGAGCAGCCAAGAAGCACCCAGGAAATAGGACGTGGAGAGGCCCACGTCCTTCCAGACGACCCCCAACTGGGTGAAGACCGAGGGGACGGCCGAAAAGAGCACCACCAGCGCGGCCCGTCCCAGCGCCCCCAGGCGGCAGGCGCGCGCCAGGCAGGCCAGGCCCCCGAAGAAGCACAGGTTGTGCAGGATCAGCATCCCGGCCGGGCCGAAATAGACCTTGTTGAGCCAATGCCAGACCCAGCTCATCATGGCCGGGTGCCAGTCGCCGTAGACGCCGCTCTCGGCCTGGGCCAGTTGGGTGATGGAGTCCGCGGTCATGAAGCCGGGCCAGTGGACGCGGGGGG
>JAQUNT010000519.1 GCA_028717525.1 Elusimicrobiota bacterium | reverse complement strand
CTCCGTGTCCTCCTGGGTCGTATAGGTCCCTATCACCTGCGACCAGAACTCCGCGTCCTCGGGATCGGGGGTCCGGAAGCAGACTTTGCAGCCGGAGCTGTTGTTGAAGACCGCGGAGGCGAAGCTCTCCGCGTCCGTGCCGACCACCTTGCGCAGCTGCCCCAGGTCCTGATGGGACAGGATGGTGTGAATCCTCGCCGAGCCCACGGTGGAGATGAAGGAGGCGAAGGCGGGAGTGGCGAACTCCGAGAACTCGTCCAGGATGACGGAGCCCGGGCCCGGCTTGCGGCGCGACTGCTGGCGCCAGGTCGCCACGGCCAGCAGGCCCGAGATCACCATCCGGCCCAAAGGGTTGGCCTGAATCGGCAGATAGCCTATCGGGATCGCGAAATAGGCCAGTTGGCCGCTCCTGAACACCTCGTCGAGCGTGATTTGCGGCGAGTAGGTGTTCAGCAGCCGGCCCAAGGTTCCGGTCGTCCAGGGGCGGATAGCGGAGGTCAGCCCGGTCGTGTCCGGATTGCGCTCGAGCTCGCGCTTGGCCGCATCCGCCAACCTCTGGCTGCCGCATTCCCCGAAGGCCTTCTGGCGGCACTCCACATAGGAGAAGTAGTAGTAGCAGTCCCTCAAGGTGAACTCGAGGCCGGTCCTGCAGAACACCTCCGCCATGGCCTGGATGCGGGCGAAGTCGTTGTTGAGGTGGTATTCCTGCGCCTCCCCGGAAGCCGTGGGCTCGCGGCCTATCACGCGGGCGATCTGGTTGGCCACGGCGTTGGCGTCCTGCCCGGGGAGGCGCCGGATGGGGTTGAAGGTCATGGAGCGGGAGTCCTGCGGATTGAAATAGCGGACGTCTTCAAGCCGGCCGCAGCGCTCGGACATGGCCAGGAACTGGTCGAAGTCCGAGTGGTCGCCCTTGGCTTCCATAAAGAAGACCGGCATGTCCCGGCGCATGTCCTGGGCCGCCAGGGCGAAGAGAAGCTGGGACTTTCCCGAGCGCGTCGGCCCCACGATCTGCATGTGGCTGCCGCGCGCCGCGGGGGGAATGGTCACCGGCTCCCGGCCGTGGGCCAAGCCCAGGAAAGTGGTTTCCAGCTTCGAGCGCTTCTCCAGGGCGGCGGCCAGCGCCTCGTCCAGGCCGTTCTCTCCGCCGGGCTCTTCCCAGCGGGGGTCCTTGCCGCCCTTGGCCTTCTTGCAGACCATGACGAGGCCGACCAAGCCGCTGAACAACAACGAACCGGCGCACCAATACAGCCGGATTTCGTGGATGCGCGGCAGAGCCCAGTGTCGGAACCGGGCATTGCTCTTCATCAAGGCGTCGAACGTGGTCCAGGGCATGAACATAAGGAACATGTACATGCCCCAGCAGAAGATCAGGGTGCCGGTCTTTTTCCAGCCGAACTTGATCAGGCAGAGACCGGCGACCATCACCCCGAGAAGGGACATGAACTGGAAATGGGTCATCGGAAGTCGCCTCCGTTGTATCCGCCGGCGTTCGGCCAGCGGTAGCGGTCGGCTCCTTCCGGGGCCGGGGAAGGAGTGCGAGGTTGGGGGTGGGGGAAGGGACGCGCAGCCGGCGGCGCAGCGGACTGATCCGGCCCGCCGGCGGGCCGGATGAGCGTCCCGATCCCGCCGGATCGGGACGGCGGAGCGAACGCCGCGACGGGAGGCAGGCCCCCTGCCGAGGCGTCCTGGCGGGTTGGAATGCCTGCCGGCGCGGCGGGCTGGTTTCGCGGCTCTTGGGGTCGGCCGTCGCGCGGTTCAAGCCGGAACGTCCCGCCGCGGTAATCTACGAACGGGCAAGTCCCGAGCGACTTCATGAAGTCGTCAATGTGGCAGACATAGATGAAATCCATCAGCAGTTTCCGGGCCTTGGCCAGGAGATCGTTGGCGCCGTTGGGCCAGGCCGCGATATAAAGGACTACCGTTTGTCGCGGCATGCCGGACCGGTAGGTGGACCACAGGTCCTCGTACCTCTCGAAGTCTTTCAGGGTGCGCTCCACCTCCACCGCCTTGGGAAACCCGCCGTCAGATATCCACAAGTCCGGAAGCCTGAAACCTCGCAGAGGCGCCCCATCCTTGGCGTTGCGGCTGCGCACATATCGCGCGAACTCGGTCGAGACCCGCAATCCCAACAGCGCCTCCAGCGTCAAGCCCACGCCGTTGGCCAGAACCTCATGGGGAACCAGCGCCGGCGAAATCGAGCAGCGATATCCCGGCAGCATCGCCATTTGACGTTGCCTAAGAAAGGCATGTCCCCGGCCCGTCAAGCTGTAGAGCGACACGTTGGCGAACCAATGAAGAACCACCAGCCCGGCAGCCTCCAGACGCTTCAGAACCTTGTAACTGGACCGATGATGCCTGCCCGCCAACGCCCCGTTGAAGAACAACTCCAGCCGCTTCGCCGGTTCCATTTCCTTGCGAAACAACAGACCTTCTATCTGCTCTTGCCCAAGAACCCCCCACTTTTCCAATGCTGACAAAACCTCCTTCCCTGCTTTCCTCACATCTGCCCTTACCTGCCTTTGTCCCGAACTTTTTGCTTCAAAATTCATCTCACTTGGAACCAGAATTTGCATCCTCTTTGTCACTGATCTTCACCTCCAACCACACACTCTTCACCCCATCCCCAAGCCCGCCGACCTCCTGACCTCCCTACCACCCCACAACACTCATGTAATGTCGTTGTGGGAGGGAGGTCAGGAGGGGCCAGCCGCGTAAGCG
>JAQUNT010000518.1 GCA_028717525.1 Elusimicrobiota bacterium | reverse complement strand
CGCAGCTCGAAGCGGCGCTCCCCGCGGTCCGGCAGCTGGCGGCAGGCGGCCGCGACCACGCGCGCGGCGAAGGCCGCCGCGCCCCGGGCGGGCCCGCGCGGCGGGGCGGCGGCGCAGAAGGAGCAGCCCATGACGCGCTGGGGCAGGCGCAGGCTCCGGTAGAAAGGGTTGGATGAGACCGGCCTGAGGTAGTCGCAGGGCGCGCCGAAGAGCACCCGGATGAGCGGCGCGAGCGCCCAGGGCGCGTCGTTGAGCACCCGCCTCTGGAAGACCGGCCGCAGGCGCGCGAGCAGGTCCGGGGCTCTTAGGACGGCGCCGCAGGCTTCCGGCACCAGGGCCGCGAAGGTCTCGCCCAGGCGGTCCAAGGAGTCTTCCAGCGGCCAGTACCGCAAGCGGCCGCCGGGCCAGGCGGCCTGCAAGGCGCGCCGCTGCCGCGGGCGCAGGCGCTCGTTGATCAGGGCCGCGCTGGGCCGCAGGCGCTTGAGCTCGGCGCGCAGCAAGGCGAGGTCGCCGGGCGCCAGGCGATAGCGCAAGGTCGGTTCGTAGCGCACGCCGAGCGCGATCCAGGACGCCTGCCAGCCCAAATGCCGGGCCAGTCCCATCAGCCAGGGGTAGCCGGCGGTGCGGAACTGGCGCTCGGGCTCCTGCGGCACGAGTTCGATGAGCAGCAGGCTCGGCCGCGCGGTCTTTGGTCGGTGTTTCGTCGGCATGTGCGCCAGGAACTGGATTATATCTTTTAGCTCGTCCTGGAGGTTCTGGCCCAGACGGCTATCGCTGTCTGGGCCAGAACCCCGGCGCCGACACTCTGGTCGGCGCCGGTCCGTTGTCGGCTCGGGCGGCCGGCCTCTCCGCGGCAATCTGATAACATATCTCTCCATGCTTCATCCCATCGGCTTCATCGAGTCCTGCTTCCGGGAGAAATTCGGCACGCCGCGCCAGGGCTCCTTGGTGCCCAGCGCGCCGGCGCGGCTGCGCATCCTCCCCCAATTCATCCCGGAGCAGTCCTTGGTCGGGCTCTCCGAGTTCAGCCACGTCTGGCTGGTCTTCCAGTTCCACCTCAACACCAACAAAGGCTTCCGGTCCAAGGTCCACCCGCCGCGCCTGCAGGGCGGAACCATCGGGGTCTTCGCCTCGCGCTCGCCGCACCGGGCCAACCCCATCGGCCTGACCTTGGCGCGCCTCAAGGCCGTCGCGGGCGACACCTTGCTGCTCGAAGGCATGGATCTGGTCAACGGCACCCCGATCCTGGACATCAAGCCCTACATCCCGGCCTGCGACCGGCCCGCCCGGCCCCGGGTGGGCTGGGTGGACCGCTGCCGCGCGCCCCGGCTCAAGGTCGAGTTCTCCAGGTCCGCCTTGGCCGGCCTGGAAAAGGTGGTGCCGCGGCGCGAGCGCGCCCAGGTCAAGCGCCTCATCGCGGGCAGCCTCAGCCACGACCCGCGCAACCCCCGCGACCGGTCCCAGCTGCGGCCCGAGAAGGAGCTGGCTTTCTTCGTCCTGCACTACGACGCGTACTTCCACATCAAGGACGGCCGGGCCGTGGTCAGCCGGATCACCGCGGCGGACGAGGCCGCCCGCGGCCGGCCGCCGCTGGCGCCCGGCCTGCTCTGAGCCATGCGTCGCCATTTCGCCGGGGAGGAGCTGCGCTCCGTCTTCGGCCTGGCCCTGCCCATCGCCCTGCTGCAGACCGGCCTCATCCTGCAGACCACCGTGGCCACGCTCTTCGCCGGCCGCCTGGGCGCGCAGGCCATCGCCACCGTGGGCCTGGCCGGCTCCACCTATTTCATGATCCTCATCACGGCCTTCGGCATCTTGCTGGGCATCGACCCGCTCTCGGCCCGGGCCTTCGGCGCGGGCCGGCGCGACGAGTGCGCCGAGGTCCTGGTCCACGCCTTGGTCGTGGCCCTGGCGGCGGCCGTGCCCGTGTTCGCGGCCCTGAGCCTCTCCGGCCGGTTCTTGGCCTGGGTCGGCATCGAGCCCAGCCTGGCCGCGAGCACGGCCGCCTACTTGAAGATCCTGCGCTGGGGGGTCTTCCCCGGCCTGCTCTTCACCGCCTGCCGCCAGTATTTGCAGACCCTGAGCATCACCCGGCCGCAGCTGATCGCCGTGCTCGCGGCCGCCGCCGCGGCCGCGGTCCTGGACTACGGCCTCATGTTCGGGCACTTCGGTCTGCCGGCCTTGGGCGTGGCCGGCGCGGCCTGGGCCATGCTCGCGGCCTACGCGGTCATGCTCGCGGTCACGGCCGGCGCCGCGGCCGGGCAGGTGCGCGCCAGCGGCTGGCGCTGGACCGGGCTCAAGCCCGTCATGCTCTGGGAGCTGGTGCGCCTGGGCGTGCCCGCGGCCGGGCAGATGGTGGCCGAGTACGGCGCCTTCTGCCTCACCAGCCTGCTCTGCGGCCGCATGGGCGCGGTGGCCTCCGCGGCCCACCAGATCGTGCTCAACCTGGCGGGGCTCTCCTTCATGGTGCCGCTGGGAGTCTCGCACGCGGCCGCGGTGCGCGTGGGCCAGGGCATCGGCCACCACCGGCCCGACCGCGCCGCGCGCTCCGGCTGGGCCGCGCTGGCCATGGGCGCGGCCTTCATGAGCCTCACCTGCCTGGCCTACGTCTTCCTGCCCCGCTCCATCCTGTCTTTCTACACCTCGGACGCGGCCGTGCTCGACCTGGGGGTCAGGCTCCTGGCCGTGGCCGGCTTCTTCCAGGTCTTCGACGCCACGCAGGTGG
>JAQUNT010000517.1 GCA_028717525.1 Elusimicrobiota bacterium | reverse complement strand
TGAATTGCCGGTGCAGACGAAGAGGAACCGGCGCGCCAGGATCGCGGACGCCGGGATCATGCCCTCGCGCAGCACCCGCACGGGGACCGCGGTCGCATCCGCCACGGTGGACTCCCGGCCGGGCGTGGGGCCGCAGTCGATGGACATGGCCAATTCGCCGCCGAAGCGCCGCGCCACGGCCGCGCCGTCCGCCAAAGGCGGCTCGCCCGAGCCGTTGGCGCTGGTCTGGGCCCAGGGCGCCGGGGCGCCCTCGAGCAGCGCCAAGGCCACGGGATGGTCGGGGACCCGGACGGCCAGGGTCCCTTCCCGGCAGCAGGCCAAGGAGCGTCCCTCGGCGCTGGCCTTGAGGACCATGGTCAGCCCGCCGGGCCAGAAGCGAGCGGCCAAGGTCTCGGCCTGGGGCGTCCACTCCACCCAGGGGCGCAGGGCCTCGGCCGAAGCGGCCAGCAGCGGCAGGGGCTTGTCCGGGCTGCGGCCCTTGATGCGGCAGATGCGCTCCACGCCGGCGCGGCTGGCGGCCGAGGTGCCCAGCCCGTAGACCGTGTCCGTAGGGAAGGCCACGACCCCGCCGCGGCTTACCGCTTCGGCCGCGCGAGCCAAAGTCTCGCGGCTGGGCAACTCCCCGGCTTGGAGCTTGATGAGCTCAGGCATGCTCGGGGGTCTCCTGCGGGTGCAGCACCACGACGAACTCGCCCAGCAGCTCGGCGCGGCCGGAGAGGGCGGCGCGGGCCTCGGCCAAGGACCCGCGGATCCATTCCTCGTGGAGCTTGGACAGCTCGCGCACGACGCAGCACTGGGCCTTCGGCCCGAGCGTCTCCTCGGCGAGCGCGAGGAAGTCCTTGACGCGGAAGGGGGATTCGTAGACCACCATGGTCCGGCCCAGGGCCGCGGTCTCCTGCAGGATGCGGCGCTGCTTGCCCGGCGCGCGCGGCAGGAACCCCAGGAACACGAAGGAGTCTCCGGGCAGGCCGGAGCCGGCCACGGCCGCGACCGCGGCGCTGGGCCCGGGCAGGACCGTGACCGCGACGCCGCTGCGGCTGGCCGAAGCCACCAGGCGGCGGCCCGGGTCCGAGATGCAGGGCAGGCCGCCGTCCGAGACCAAGGCGAGGTTCTCGCCGGCCTGAAGGCGCTCCAGCAGGCGCCGGTGGTCGCGCTCGTCGCGCTCGTTGTAGCGCAGCACCGGCGTGGACAGGCCGAAGTGGGCCATGAGCTTGTGGGTGCGGCGGGTGTCCTCGCAGTAGACCGCCGCCGCCTCGCGCAGAGTGCGCAGGGCCCGAGGCGGCATGTCCTCGAGGTTCCCCAGCGGCGTGGGCACGATGGCGAGCATGGCGCTACTTCTCCGCGGGCGCCGCGCGGCGCGCCTCCTCCGCGGGCTCGGTCCTGAGGAAGGCCTCCACGATCCGGGGATCGAACTGGGTCCCGGCGCAGCGACGCAGTTCCGCGACAGCCGCCTCGCGCGGCAGGGCCTTGCGGTAGGGACGGTCCGAGCGCATGGCTTCCCAGGCGTCGATGACCGCGACCATGCGCGCGCCCAGGGGGATGGCTTCGCCCTTGAGCCCCTCCGGATAGCCGCGCCCGTCGTACCACTCCTGGTGGTAGAGCACCATCCGGGCCACGGGGCCCAAGGACTTGACCGGGGCCAGGATCTGGTGGCCCAGGACGGGGTGGAGCTTGACGGCCTCGTACTCCGCGTTGGTCAGCTTGCCGGGCTTGAGCAGGATGGACTGGTCGACGCTGATCTTGCCGATGTCGTGCAGCAGGGCCGCGTATTCGATGTCGCGTGCCATCTGGTCCGGCAGCTGGAGCTCCTGGGCCAGGCACCGGGCCTTGGCCCGGGCCTGGTCGGAGTGCCCCTTTGGGTAGGCGTCCTTGGAGTCCACGGCCCGCGCCAAGCCCTGCACCATCTCCAGATGGACGGTCTGCAGGTTGTCGAGCAGGTCTTGGTTGTGCAGCATGACCGCGGCCTCTCCGGCGAGGATGTTGAGGAACTTGGCCTTGTAGCCGGTGAAGGACTCCGCGTCGCTCGTGGCGTGGAGGTTCAGGACCCCCACGGGCTTGGACTTGACCAGGAGGGGGATGGAGATGAAGGGCTCCGAGCCTTCCGGGCCGGTCTGGATGTAGCGGGGGTCGGCTTCCGGATGGGCCACATAGATGGCCTGCCCGCTGGCGAAGGCCTTGCCCGCCACGCCTTCGCCCGGCTTGAAGAGCTTCTCCCCCTTCGTCGCGAAGGGGTTCTTGGCGGCCACGATGCGAAGGCAGCCCGCCGCGCCGTCCCAGAGCATGATCGAACCGCGCGCGCACCTCATGAAGCGGCAGGAGATCTCCAACACGGTTTTGGCGAAGTCCTCGCGGGAGACCGCTCCGGTATGGGACAGGCCGTACTCCTGCAGGTTGAGCAGGATGGAGAGCAGCTCGTCGAGCTTCTCCCAGCCTTCCGGGGACTCCAGGAAGCCGTCGTCCCGGCCCCGGCCCTCCGGCCGGGCGGCTTGGAACTCGTAGAGGCGCTTGAGCGCCGCGCCCAGGGCCGCGAGGAGCAGCAGGCAGATCGAGGCCGGAACCCACGTGGTCCAGGTCATGAGGCTAGGGTAGCAAATTTGACGCGGGCCTAACTCGGGAAGAATTACTCTTGATGAGTATTTAGGGGCGGACCGGGGGCGGGGCCTTGAGCAGCTCCGACGCGGACTGCCGGTTCTCCGGGTCCGGGTCCTTGGCCGCGGCCGCCTCCAG
>JAQUNT010000516.1 GCA_028717525.1 Elusimicrobiota bacterium | reverse complement strand
GCCCACCCGCATCCCGCAGCGCCTGGTTGAGGCGCTCAACCTGGACGCCGCCAAGTCGCCGGCCCGATGACCCCGCCCGACACCAAGTCACGGATGCCGGAGCCGGAGCCCAACGGCTTCTTCAAGACACTCAATGCCATGGGTTACATGTCCGCCAAGCCGGACATATTCTCCCAAGCTTTCGTAGACTTTGCCCGAAAGGCTCCCGGCCCCTGCCTGGACGTCGGCGCCGCCTACGGCGTCGCCAGCCTGGCAGCCCTTCGCAACGGCGCCTCTGTCATAGCCAACGACCTCGACGAAAGGCACTTGGAGATACTCCGGGACCGCGCGCCGGCGGAGCATAGAGACCGCCTGACGCTTCTGCCCGGCGACTTCCCCGACAAGATAGACTTCCCGCAAGGCAGCCTCGGCGCCGTCCTCATCTGCCGTGTCATGCACTTCTTCGATGGTCCCAAGATCGAGCGGGCCGCGGAAAAGGTGCGGGGCTGGCTGGCCCCGGGGGGAAAACTCTTCGTCGTCTCGGAAACGCCGTTCCTGGGGACCACCAGGTCTTTCTTCCCGACCTACCTGGAGCGCGTCAAAGCCGGACACCCCTGGCCGGGGCTCGTCGAGAACGTCGCTGTCCACGACCCCAAGCGCGCCGACATCCTGCCGCCGCTCATGCACTTCCTGGATGAGCCCACGCTGCGGAGAGTCTTCACCAAGGCGGGCTTCGTCATCGAGCGCCTGGAGATGTTCGCCCGTCCGGACTACGCCCCGGACATCCAGCTCGACGGCCGGGAAAGCATAGGCCTCATCGCGAGCAAGAGGTAGGCTGATGCCGACCATTCTCCTGGCGGCCCTCCTGTTGCCGGTATTGTTGAACCCCCTTTCCGCGGCCGACTCAGGAGTTGCTCTGCAGGAGGACCAGTCGGCGTATGCCATCACCAAGGCCGAGGTCATCGTTGACCCCTCAAAGGAGCTCTCCGTCGAGCGGATACTGGAGGCGCAGAAGCGCAAGACCGCTGCATGGCGAGAGACCGACAATCTCAACTTCGGCTACTCGACAGCGCGCTACTGGGTAAAGGTCCCGGTCGTCAACAGAGGCGCATCCGCCACAGATTGGACCTTGGAACTGCGTTACCCGCTGGTGCAGACCGTCCATTTCTACCAATTCACCAACGGCCGGCAGGTCGCTGAGGTCAAAGCCGGGCGGCTTCTGCCCTTCCATGACCGGCCTGTCGACTACCGCACGCTGCTGTTCAACTTTTCCGCGCCAAAAGGGACGCGGACGGAGCTCTACCTCATGCTGGAGAGCGTGGGCACCATGCGCGCCCTCATGACCATCTACACACATGACGCCCTCCTGACGCAGGGCACGACGACCATGGCCGCGATGGGCATCTACTTCGGGATACTCCTCGCCATGGCCCTCTACAACTTCTTCATGTTCCTGAGCATCCGCGACCGCAACCACCTGTTCTACGTCGCCTATGTCCTGTCATTCGGTCTGCTCCAGGCGTGCCTCAACGGGCTTTCGTACCAGTACCTGTGGCCCGATTGGGTGCAATGGAACAAAATAAGCGTGCCGGTCCTGCTGGGCTGCACCTACATGTTTCTGGCCATCTTCACGAAGTCCTTCCTGGAAACCAAGCGGGTGGTCCCGAGACTGGACCTCGGGCTGACGGGCCTCCTGCTGGCCTCGGTGGCTCTGGTCCTGTGGGGGATATTCGACTACGGCCTCTTCGCCAACAAGCTGGCGAGCTTCCTCATGTCGTTCGCACCGTGGGTCGTCTGGCCCATCTCCTTGCGCTGCATCCAGCTCGGCTCGCGGCCCGCGATCTACTACTTCATCGCGTTCACCTGCTTCTTCCTGGGCTCCTCCGCTTATTCGGCGAAGGACCTCTCCTGGCTTCCCGCGGGCTTCTTCACGCTCAATGGCACCTACTTCGGCTCGGCCGCGGAGATGATACTGCTCTCTCTCGGTCTCGCGGCCCGCATCAAGCACATGAAGGAGGAGAAGCTCAGGTCGGAATTGCAGGCCGTCGAGGCCGAGCGTCAACTGGCGGAGAACCGCAAAGAGCTTGAGCAGCAAATCGCCATCTCGACTTTGGCATCCCAGGTGGCTCACGACATCCGCTCGCCGCTGGCCGCCCTGGACTCCGTGCTCAAGGACGTGGAGCAGCTTCCGGAAGCGAAGCGGACCGTCATCCGCAGCGCGGCGGGCCGCATCCGGGACATCGCCAACGATCTCCTAGAAAAGAACCGGGGCGAGGAGGAAAGCCAGGGCTGCGAGCCTTCGACTGCGGACTGCGACAGCCAGGGCCCGCTCGAAATCCTCGTCCAGCGGGAGGAGCAGGGAGAGCTTGACCGGATGGTCAAGACGGCCCTCAGGGACCCGCAGTGGCGCTACATCAAGCGCCTCCGATGGGCCTCGCCTCTCGTGGAATGTGCGAAATCGGCCCGCTCATTCGATAACTAAGTGAGAGGCCATTTTGCGGGCAGACTGGTAGCCAGTCAGCAGAGAAACGGGGGAGCAAGGACCGAGCTAGATCCCACGATCTGTGCCATACCTTCGCCAGCCACTTCCTGATGCGGACCAATGGCCCGCCGGCTCTCCAACGCCTCCTACGGCACTCCAGCCCCTCCATGCGCAACGCTATTCCCATCTGAGCCGGGGACACCCAGCCTCCAATATCGCAGCCTTCGAGTCAGCAATACCCGCCAAACCGCAGCCACCCGTCGCTGGA
>JAQUNT010000515.1 GCA_028717525.1 Elusimicrobiota bacterium | reverse complement strand
TCGGACTGCTGCACGTCGAACTCGACGGCCTGGTTCTCGGCCAAAGTCTTGAACCCCTCACCGGTGATGGCCGTGTGATGGACGAAAAGATCTTTGGAACCGTCATCCGGCGTGATGAAGCCGAAGCCCTTCTGGTCGTTGAACCACTTCACTTTCCCTGTAGCCATTATGTTGGTATTCCTCTGTTTTACTGCATTGCTCACATACGTCTGTGGCGAGGGTATCGTCTACCCTTGGACATATTATAGCAATTATAGGCCCGGAATATACCGCTCCGGCCGGCGCGGGGCGCAGAGCTTGTCCGCCATGCGCTCCACGAAGCCCAGCATCCCGTTGAACCCCAGGAACGGCCGCTCCAGCAGCGCGTGGCTGCGGTAGCTGGGGAAGCCGAACTCCAGGACCGGGTAGGGCAGCCCGTGGAAGTCCTGCTCGCACCAGCAGGTCACGAAGAGGTCCAGAGGAGCCTGCACGATCCGGCGCACCCCGGGCGAAGAGGAGCGCGGCGCGCAAAGCACCGGGAACCCCCGGCCGTCCTGCGGCGCGGCCGGGCCCTGTCCCCTCACGATGGCCCCCTCCACCTCCAGGCCCAGGTCCTCCGCGATGTCCAGGAAGCCCGCGCAGAGGTAGGGGTCGCCCATGAAGGCGGTGCGGCGGTTCAGGAAGTACTGCGGGATGATCCACTGCAGGCGGGGCACCACGCGGGAGAGCTCCGCCGCGATGAAGGCCTCGGCCTGCCGGGGCCGGCCCGCGGCCTTGCCCACGTCGCGCAGGAAGCGCTCGCTCTTGCGCAGGCCGAAAGGCAGCTCCGTCTCCACGAGCCGGGCGCCCGCGGTCCGGGCCAAGGCGCGCGCCGCGGTCCGGCCGTAGGGCAAAGAGACCACCAAGTCCGCTTCCGCGGCGCGCCGCAGGGCCGCGGCCGGCTCGCCGCCCAGCCAGACCGAGACCGTCTCCAGGCCCAGCGCGGCCAGCATCCGGCGCAGCTCCGCGAGGTTGCCGAAGTGGTCGGCCTCGTTGCGGTCCATGAAGTAGCCCACGATGGCGGCCTTCTTCGGCGGCCCCCGCCGGGCCGGGCGCCTGCGCCCGAGGTCCAGCCCGCGGGCCAGGGCGTTGAGGACCTGACCGTAGCCGTCGAGCCAGTCGCCGATGAGCGAGTCCGGGGCGATGTCGATGGCCGGCTTGGAGAGCTTCCCGGCCAAGGAGCGGATGACCCGGCCGTAGTCCACCCCGGTGATGGAGCACATGGGCAGGGCCGTGACGAAACTCAGCCCGGATTCCTTGAGCCCGTCCAAGGTCAGGAGGTGGCGCCGGATGATCTCGTCGTGTTCCTTGACCACCCCGCGCGAGCAGACGTTGGTGAAGGCGACCCGGTGGCGGCCGCTGACGCGCAGCAAGGACGAGCCCAGGTCGTGGCGGCCGTGGATGAAGTGGGACTTGTAGAGCACGCAGTCCGGGCCGTCGACCAGGATGTAGGCGTCCGCGATCGCGTTGACCGCCAGGTAGACCCCCATGAGGGTCGGGAAGTTCATCGGCTTGCCGTGGCCTTCCGAGTTCATGACCCCCCCATGAAGCGCGCGTAGCGCCGCGGCAGAGGCCAGCGGCAGATCCCGTCGAGCCGGCGCAGGCCGCGCACGGCCCCGGCCAGGCCCATCTCGAAGCAGTCCAAAGAGAACTGGGCCTTGCCCGCTTGGGCCAGCCGGGAATCGTAGGTGTACTCGGAATAGACCGCCTGGAAAGCCCCCTCGCGCAGCAGGCGCTCGAGCTCCTCCGGCTTGCTGAAGAAGCTCAAGCCCGGGGCCGCCCTCCTGGCCTCCCCGTAGCAGAGGACCTCCACCCCGAAGCCCATCTCCCGCAGCAGGCGCAGCAGGGGCACTCCCCAGGTCTGCGCCGGGTCGCTCAAGCGCCGCATGTGGAAGCCGTCCACCACGAAAGCCACGCTGCGGCCGCGCGCGCGGCGGCGCGCCTCGTCCCAGCCCGCGGCCAGGCCCTGGGCCGCCTTGGCCAGCGCCGGCTGGGCCGCGCGCTGAAGGCCCAGAGCGCCGGTCACGGCCCGCAGCCAGGCCTTGGTCCCCTCCCAGCCGTAGGGAGCCTCGAGCCGCAGGGTCTTGATGGGCAGGTGCGCGAAGAACTCCTGGTAGGTCTTGGCGTAGGCGCCGTTAGGGTAGAGGACCTGGGCCTCGGCCGCGAGGTAGGTCTGCACCGCTGCCAGGCTCAAGGAAGGCATGACCCGGGCGTTGATCTCCACGCCCGCCTCCCGGAGCAAGGCGGAGACCTCCCGCAGGGCCGGGCCCTCGGGGAAGCCCACCAGGTTGACGCAGCGGCTGCGCCGCTTGACCTTGGCGAAGGCCGGGTCCTCCTGCAGCCGGCGGAACAGGGCCAGGCACACGTCGAAGTCCTTGCAGGTGGTATGGTTGAGGTAGACGATGGGCAGCTTGGTGCGCTTCTGCCAGCGCGCCACCACGGCCTCCGCGTCGTCGCCGATCACGGTCGGGATGCAGGTCGAGTGCACCACCACCGCCTCGGCGCGGCCCTCCGCGTGCTCCACGGCCGCGGCCAGGGCCTCGTCGAGCTTGCGGCCTCCGCCTTGGATGACGTCGAGGTCGCGCAGGTTGGTCATGACGTTCCAGCGGCCCTCCCCCTCATCCCCCCGCGGCGCCAGGACGCCGCGGCCCCGCCGGCGCCGGCCGTCCTCCTCTCGACGGCGGGGGCGGGCCTCCTCCTGCTCCCGCCCCTC
>JAQUNT010000514.1 GCA_028717525.1 Elusimicrobiota bacterium | reverse complement strand
GGATGCCTCCCTCCATGACACCTCGGCGCAGCCGGCCTTCGTGCCCGCTTACCTGGGCGCGCAGGTCGCGGCGGTCCAGTTCCAGTCGGACCAGCTCGGGCAGCTCGTCGTCCTGACCCTTGGCCAGGACGGCAGCACCCGCGCCTTCGACCGCTACGGGACCAGCCTCGACGTCCAATACTCGCAGCAGTCCTCCGGAGAGGCCGCCGAGGCCGCAACGGTCGGAGCCAGCCTGGAGAAGTCGGCGCTGTTCAACGCGCTGAAAACCGGCAACATCGCCTGGTAGCATCCTAGACGCGGCAGCAAGGGGCCCAGACCCGCGCGGGTCTGGGCCCTCGCTATTGACATGGCCCCGGGGTCCTGTCTAGACTGTGCGCACTGACGACAGGAGGGACATTGAACCGGATTCCAGCGACCGCCGCCGCGCTCTTGATCCTTTGCGCTTCCGGGAGCCTCCGGGCCGCGGCCCCGGCCGACGTGGAGAAGCGCGTCGAAGACCTCCTGGGCCGCATGACCGTGGCCGAGAAGCTCGGCCAGCTCCAGCAGCTCGACGGCGAGGCCGACGGGGCGAGCCGTCCCGAGCACTTCGAGCTGGCGCGCCAGGGCCGGCTGGGCTCGACTCTCAACGTGCGCGGCGCCCGCCGGGTCAACGAGCTGCAGAAGGCCGCGCTCGAGGCGCGGCTGGCCATCCCCATCCTCTTCGGCTACGACGTCATCCACGGCTACCGCACCATCTTCCCCATCCCCCTGGCCGAGGCCGCCAGCTTCGACCCGGCCGTGGCGGAGCGCGGCGCGGCCGTGGCCGCGGCCGAGGCCGCGGCGGCCGGCGTGCGCTGGACCTTCGCGCCCATGGTGGACATCGCGCGCGACGCGCGCTGGGGCCGCATCGCCGAAGGCTCGGGCGAGGACACCTACCTCGGCTCCGCCCTGGCCCGCGCCCGCGTGGCCGGCTTCCAGGGCCAAGACTACTCGGCCCCGGACAAGGTCGCGGCCTGCGCCAAGCATTGGGCCGCGTACGGAGCCGCCGAAGCGGGCCGGGACTACAACACCACCGAGGTCTCCGAGAACACCCTGCGCAACGTGTACTTCCCGCCCTTCCGCGCGGCCGTGGAGGCCGGCGTGGCCACCTTCATGAGCGCCTTCAACGACCTCGGGGGCGTGCCCTCCTCGGCCAACCCCTTCACCTTGGACACGGTGCTGCGCAAGGAATGGGGTTTTGACGGCTTCGTGGTCAGCGACTATACTTCGGTGGCTGAGCTCATCAACCACGGCTTCGCCGCGGACGGCTCCGAGGCCGCGCGCAAGGCCTTGAGCGCGGGCGTGGACATGGAGATGGTCAGCCGCCTCTACAACCAGAACGGGGTAGAGCTCCTCAAGAGCGGGGGCCTCTCCATGAAGGTCCTCGACGAGGCCGTGCGCCGCGTCCTGCGCGTCAAGTTCCGGGCCGGCTTATTCGACCAGCCCTACGCCGACGAGTCCCGCGAGAAGGAACTGCTCAGCCCGGCGAACCTCAAAGCCGCGCGCGCGGCCGCGGGCCGGAGCATGGTCCTCCTGCGCAACAAGGGCGGCATCCTGCCCCTGGCCAAGGACCTGGACTCGCTGGCCGTCATCGGCCCGCTGGCGGACGACCAGGCCGCTTTGCTGGGCTCCTGGATCGGCGACGGCAGGGCCTCCGACGCGGTCAGCATACTCGACGCCGTCCGCGCCGCGGTCTCGCCCAAGACCAAGGTGTCCTCGGCGCGCGGCTGCGAGGTGTCGGGCGGCGATGACGAGGCCCTCGCTCAGGCCGTCAAGCTCGCCCGCCGGAGCCGGGCCGTGGTCCTGGTGCTGGGCGAGGGCCCGGACATGAGCGGGGAGGCCTCCTCGCGCTCGGACATCGGCCTGCCCGGACGGCAGGTGGAGCTGGCCCGCCGCGTGGCCGCCCTGGGCAAGCCCATGGCCGTGGTCCTGCTCAACGGCCGGCCCCTGGCCTTGACCGCCCTGGCCGAGGCGGTCCCGGCCCTGCTCGAGGCCTGGCAGCCCGGCACGCAGGGCGGCCTTGCCGTGGCCGACGTCCTCTTCGGCGACGTCAACCCGGGCGGCAAGCTGCCGGCGAGCTTCCCGCGCAGCGTGGGGCAGGAGCCGCTCTACTACAACCAGAAGAACACCGGCCGGCCCCCGGACGAGAAGAACCGCTACAGCTCCAAGTACCTCGACGTCCCGGTCACGCCCCTCTTCCCGTTCGGCTACGGGCTGAGCTACACGCGCTTCGTCCTCTCCGGGCTCTCCTTGAGCTCCAGCTCCATCCCGGCCGACGGACGGCTCACGGTCTCGGTCCGGGTGGAGAACGCGGGCCTCCGCGCGGGCGACGAGGTGGTCCAGCTCTACATCCGCGACCTCGCCGCCAGCGTCACCCGCCCGGTGCGCGAGCTCAAGGGCTTTTCGCGCGTGAGCCTGGCCGCGGGCGAGGAGCGCGGGCTGCAGTTCCAGCTGGGGCCGGAGGAGCTCGGCTTCTACGGCCTGGACGGCCGCTTCCGGGTCGAGCCCGGACGCTTCCAGCTCTTCGTGGGCGACTCCTCGGTGGGGGGCCTGGAGACCTTCTTCACGGTGCGTCCCCAGGGCTCCTGATGCTGGAGGGCTAGCGTGAGTCCAGAGCGGAGCGAGGGCGAGGCGACCCCGGGGCCGTCCACGGTGCTGGCGCCCCTCTTGGGGGCCGGACGCCTGCAGGAGGCGGAGCGCACCCTGGCCCGGCTGGAGG
>JAQUNT010000513.1 GCA_028717525.1 Elusimicrobiota bacterium | reverse complement strand
CATGACACTATTATCGACGACGGCGCGGGCTTTTCCTAAGGCCACTTGGCCCTCCGGGTTCCCGGTAAAGGTCCCGGAAGGATGCGGGCTCACGGACCCGGCACATCTGGGCCCAAAGGCTCCCCGGGGCGGGCAGTTCGCATGGCCGCAGACCAGGCGCGACAAACGGAGTCCGGCGTGCTAGAATAGGTCAAGGGATTCAGGTATGCGCATCCTCCAGGCCCTTTGCGCAGGACTCTTGGCGTGCCCGGCGCCGCTCTCGGCGGAGTCCGCCTATGAGCAGCTGCTCAAGGCCGCTCCCCGGGAGACGTCCGCAGCCCTGGTCCCCTCCGTGGCGGGCGCCCCGGTCGCCTCCGCGACGGGCGTCCCGGCGGCCGCTCCGCGCCGCGTCGACGGCATCGGCCTCTCCCATTCCGGCGACCCCTTCAACATCCCGGACTTCTCTTTAGGCGAGGTCGCCGAACTCCTGCGCGGAGACGGCGGAACCCATTACCGGCCGCACCTGCCGCTCAACGAGGCCGTGCCCGAGATCTCCTCCGGCACGCTGCGCAGGCTGAGCCTGGCCGCCTCGGACCCGGCTCTCCTGGACGTCATGATCGGGGAACTCGCGCGGGACGGGCATTGGGAGCGGATGGACAGGCTGGTCGACACCTTCACGGGCGCCGGCATCAAGCTGATCCTCGTCGTGGGCGCCGGCTACCGCAAGGAGGCGCCGCTCTACGCCCGGCCGGACGGGACCAAGGACCGCGTCAGCCCGGACCGCATCGGCCGCGACCCCTACATCGCCATGGCGCGCTGGATCGCGGGCGCCGGGGCCAGGCGCTACGGCGACCGCGTGGAGTTCTGGCAGGTGGAGAACGAGATCAACATCGCCCGCATGGTGTCCCGGATCGGCTGGCGCGTGGACGAGGCATCCTGGGGCGACCGGGACTTCCTCAGAAAGCTCCTGGCCGGACTCTGCCAGACCGTGCATGGCGAAGGCCTCCGCGCGGAACGGGCCTTGAAGACCACTCATAATTTCGCCACCGACGCCGTCTCCTGGCAGGGCTGGCTGGAGCCCGGTGCGCGCGTCAACGTCGCGCAGGACGTCACGACCTTCGGCTCCGACGGCCTGGACATCGTGGGCATCGACATCTACGCGAACTACTTCAACGGCTTCCCCCTGCGCCTGGGCCGGGTGGACGAGGTCATCGGCCAGGCGGTGACCGCGGCCGGACAGAGGCCGGTCTGGATACTGGAGACGGGCTTCCCGCGCGCCCCGGCGGTACGCGGCTTCACCGCGGGCCGGCAGGCCGAGTACTTCCGCCACACGTTCGACACGGCCTATTCCCAAGGGGTGAGCCTCGTGCTGGGCTTCGGCTGGTTCTGGGATCCGAAGGGCTGGTTCACCGACGCCCCCAAGCCCCCCGCGTGGTGGAGCCCTCAAGCCTGCGAGGGCCATTGGAGCCCCATCCGAGTCACCCTTCGGCCCGACGGGAGCAAGACGGTCAGTTACGGCCCGGCCTGGGACGCGCTCAAGGACGCCTCGCGGCGATGGGTCGTCCCCTAGGCCGGCTCAGTAGAGCAGATACGGCCGGCGCGACTTCTCGAAGCGCTCCGCGCCCCGGTTGAAGAGCTCCATGATCTTGATGCGGTCATGGCCGCTCTCCCAGATGCGCTGGAATTCCCGGGAGCCGGTCATCTTGCGGACCTCGTCCCACCTCCACTTAAAATCCTCCCGGTGGAGGTCGTAGAGGAGCTGTTCGAGGTGCCGGAACAAGGCCAAGGGCCGCAGGGTCTCGCGGTCCTTGATGGTGATGAGGATGCCGTGGCAGAGCTCCCCCGCGTAGACGGACTTGGTCGGGGTGTAGTCCTGCTCCGAGAAGGCGACGCCGTCGAGCAGGGCGTCGCGCAGCCTGCGCACCGCGGCCCGGGAGTCGAGCCAGGGCGCCCCGACCCAACCGAAGGGATGGGGCGTGCCCCGGCCCACGGAAAGGTTGCCGGCCTCGAACAGGCCGAGGCCGGGGTAGAGCGCCGCGGCCTCCAGGTCGGGCATGTTGGGCGAGGGCGCGACCCAGGGCAGGCCGGTCTGGTCGTACCACATCCCCCGCTTCCAGCCCCGCAAGCGCACCACGTGGAGATGGGAAAGGCGCGCCTTCTCGTTGTGCAGCTGGCCATCTAGCCCGCGGTCAGGCCGTGCCGGACCGGCACCGGGAAATACGAGGTGGGCGAGAGCCGGGGCAGTTCCGGGTCGGTGAGCACGGGCCCCTCCACCGCGGTCCCGTTGATGGGGTCGGGCCGGTCCAGGACCATGAACGAGATGCGCGCCTTGGCCGCCTCCTCCATGGCCATGCCCATGGTCGCCAGATAGGTGTAGAAGCGCGCGCCGATGTCCTGGATGTCGAAGACCAGGATGTCGATGCCGGCCAAGTCCTCGGCCTTGGGCCGCAGCCCGGCCATCCCGCCGGCGTAGAGGCTGCGGACCGGGATGTCGCGCCCGGCCAGGGTCACGCTGGTCGAGCTCACCCGGGCCTGGTCGAGCGTGCCGGTAAAGCCGTGCTCCGGAGAGAAGAGGGCCACGAGGGTCGTGCCTTTGGCTCCGGCCAAGACCTCGGCCGTGAGCCGTCCCCGCGAGTCGCGGCCGGTATGGTTGGTGATGAGGCCGATCCGGCGCCCCTGCAGCTCCTGGAAGCCGCCGGCCTCGAGCACGTCGATGCCGGTCAGGACCTTCCCGGGAGGGGCCTGCACCGGACGCTCG
>JAQUNT010000512.1 GCA_028717525.1 Elusimicrobiota bacterium | reverse complement strand
TCTTGTTGCCCCCGCGCAGGTCCACGCGGGCGCAGAAATCGTCGATGGACTTGAAGGGGCCGTCCCGGCGGGCGCCCAGGATCGACTCCACGGCGCCCTCGCCCACGTTCTTGACCGCGGTCAGGCCGAAGCGGATGGAGTCGGGGTCCTCGATGGTGAAGGCCGCGCCCGAGGTCTGGATGGACGGGGGCAGGATGGTGAGGCCCATGTTCCTGGCATCGTCGAGGTAGGTGACGAGCTTGTTCTCCTTGCCCTCCGCGCCGACCGCGGAGTGCCCGATCTCGGAGGTGGCCAGGGCGGACATGAACTCCAGAAGGTAGTTGGCCTTGAGGTAGGCGGTCTGGTAGGCCACCAGGCCGTAGGCCGCGGAGTGCGACTTGTTGAAGCCGTAGCCGGCGAACTTCTCCATCTGGTCGTAGATCTTGTTGGCGGTCTTGGAGTTGATGTCGTGGCCCGCGCTGCCCTTGACGAACTTATCGCGCATCTTGGCCAGGGTCTCGGGCACCTTCTTGCTCATGGCCTTGCGCAGGCCGTCGGCCTCTCCGGGCGTGAAGCCGGCCAGCCGCTTGGAGAGCTCCATGATCTGCTCTTGGTAGAGCATGCAGCCGTAGGTGTCCTTGAGCACCGGCTCCATGAGCTTGCTGTCGTACTTGACCTTCTCGCGCCCGTGCTTGCGGTTGACGAACATGTCCAGCATGCCGGCCCCCATGGGGCCGGGGCGGTAGAGGGCGATGAGGGCCACGATGTCCGAGAACTCCGTGGGCTTGACCCGGACCATGAGGTCGCGGATGCCCTGCGAGTCGAGCTGGAAGATGCCCAGGGCCTTGCCCGAGCGCAGCAGCGCGAAGCTCTTGGCGTCGTCCATGGGGATCTTGTCGATGTTGAAGTCGGGCTGGCCGCGGGAACGGATGGCCTTGACCGCGTTGTCGATGATGGTCAGCGTGCGCAGACCGAGGAAATCGACCTTGAGCAGGCCGAGGCTGGGGAGTATGGTGCCGTCGTACTGCGTGGTGACGGTCTCGCGCGAGCCGCGCGCCAGCGGCGTGTAGCGGACCACGGGCTCCTTGGTGATGATGGTGCCGGCCGCGTGCACCCCGGTATGGCGCTTGAGGCCCTCGAGCTTGAGCGAGAGGTCGAGCAGCCTCTTGTACTGGGGGTTCCGGCTGGCCTCGGCCAGCTCGGGCGTGTCCTGGATGGATTTATAGAGCGTGACGTTCGGCCCGCCCGGGATGAGCTTGGCCAGCTTGTCCACCTCGGGCAGGGGCACTCCCAGCACGCGGCCCACGTCGCGCACCACCAGCTTGGCGCCCAGGGATCCGAAGGTGATGATCTGGGCCACGTTGCTCGCGCCGTACTTCTGCCTCACGTACTCGATGACGCGCTCGCGGCCGGTGTCCGCGAAGTCGATGTCGAGGTCGGGCATGGACTTGCGGTCCGGGTTGAGGAAGCGCTCGAAGAGCAGCTGATGCTCGATGGGGTCGAGGTTGGTGATGCGCAGGGCGTAGGCGACCAAAGCCCCGGCGCCGGAGCCGCGGCCGGGGCCGACGGGCACGCCGATGACGCGGGCGTGCTTGATGAAATCCCAGACGATGAGGAAGTAGCCGGAGAAGCCCATCCGCCGGATGACCCCCAGCTCATACTTCAGGCGCTCCTGATGGGGCGCGGGGATGGTCCCCCCGAAGCGCTCCCGCAGGCCCGCGACGCAGAGCTCCTCGAGATAGGAGTCCTGGCTGGAGCCCTCGGGGACCTGGAACTCGGGCAGGAGCATCTGGTCCTTGGGCAGCTCGAGGCTGCACAGGCCCGCGATCTTGAGGGTGTTGGCGCAGGCCTCGGGGGCGTAGGAGAACAGGGCGCACATCTCCTCGGGGGACTTGTAGTAGTACTCCCGGCTCTCGTGGTGGAGGCGGGTATCGTCGTCCATGCGCCGGCCGGTGGCGATGCAGATGCGCGCGTCCTGGGCCTCGGAGTCGGACTTTTTGACGAAGTGGCAGTCGTTGGTGGCGAGCAGGGGTATGCCGGTCTTCCGGGAGACCTCCAGGAAGGCCTTGATGACCCGCTTCTGCTCCTCCAGTCCGTGGTCCATGATCTCCAGGAAGAAGCAGCCGGGCTCCATGCGGTCGCGGTAGTCCACGGCCAGCTTGCAGGTCTCCTCCAGGGAGTCGCCGCGCACGACGCTCTGGGCCAGCTCGCCCTTGAGGCAGCCGGAGCCGGCGATCAGGCCTTTGCTGAACTTGGCGAGGAGCTCGCGGTCTATGCGGGGGTCGTAGTAATAGCCCTCCAGGAAAGCCCGGCTGGAGAGCTCCATGAGGTTCTGGTAGCCCTCGTAGTTGCGCGACCAGAGGGTGAGATGGCAGTTCTCCTTCTGGGAGTGGCCGCGGTCGGTGCGGCTGCCCTTGGAGAAGTAGGACTCCATGCCCACGATGGGCTTGAGCCCGACCTCGCGGCACTGGTTGTAGAACTCGACCGCGCCGTACATGTTGCCGTGGTCGGTGAGGGCCATGCCCTTGGCGCCGTCCTTGGCCAGGCCGCGCAGGAGCTCGGAGGGCTTGCCGTCCTTGTCCGTGAAGCGGATGATGCCGTCGAGAAGCGAGTATTCGGAGTGGTTGTGCAGCTGGACGAATTCGGGTTTGCCCATGGGTGAGCCGGCGCTGGGGTGCGGCTATTTTATTATATTTAGGAGCCGAGCTCGCTGCGGGCCTTGAACGAGCGCTCCCAGGGCGGGTCCCGACTATCATAC
>JAQUNT010000511.1 GCA_028717525.1 Elusimicrobiota bacterium | reverse complement strand
ACCCGCTCGCTGAAACTCGTCTGGCTCTACGACAGGGACGCCTTCAACTTCATCCGCCAGTACGTCTATGTCGTGCGAAGCGCCGACAAGACGGCCTTCGGCGCTCACGCAGGCCTCCCGACCGTATTCGTCTCCGACGCCAACGCCTACAGGTCGGACGCCTGGTGCGCCGGCATAATCGCGCATCACGCCTGGCACTCCTATTACCGCGCCGCCTCGCGGCCCCCCGAACGCAGAAGGAGAACTCCCCCGCCGCCGGGCGGGACCGCGGAGTGGGCGGGGAGCAAGACCCCCAACCCGCTGGAATTCGACGTCACCACTCTGCGCGACATCACCTCGCAGGAAGCGAAGGCCGACGAGTTCCAGCTGCGCGTGCTCGCCGCCGTCGGCGCCTCCCGCGCCGAGATCAGCCGGGTCCGCCGGCGCGATCCGCGCGACCTCTCGGTCAGCCACGACGGCAGCTATTCCTCCAAGCCGTGAAACACGAAGCCCTGCCGCAAATACAGCTCGGCCGGCTCAGGCTCAGGAACGGCCTCTGGCTGGCCCCGATGGCCGGCATCACGAACGGCCCGTTCCGTCTGCTCTGCGCCCGCGGGGGAGCGGGGCTGGTCGTGACCGAGATGGTCTCGGCCGACAGTCTGCGCTACGGCAACCGGAAGTCGATGCGTATGCTCGACATCACGCCCGGAGAGCGCCCCGTGGCCATACAGATATTCGGCGCCGACCCGCAGGCCATGGCCCTGGCCGCCAAGCTGGCCGAGGAGGCGGGCGCCGACGTCATCGACATAAACGCCGGCTGCCCGGTGAAAAAAGTCCTCAAGGCGGGAGCGGGGTCGGCCCTCATGAAGCGCCCGGACCTGCTGGCCGACATCACGGCCGCCGTGGTCAACGCCGTGAAGGTCCCCGTCACAGTAAAGACGCGCGTCGGCCTTAAAGCCGGCGCCGTCCTCGGCCCCGAACTGGCCAGGCTGGCCGAGGGCGAGGGCGCGACGGCCGTTGTGATCCACGGGCGTTACGCAGAGGCCTTCCACACGGGCCCCGTGGACCTGGACGCCGTAGCCGCCACCGCCGCGGCCGTGAAGATCCCGGTCATAGGCAACGGCGGTGTGAAGGACGCGGCCGGCGCCCGCGGCATGCTGGAGGCCGGCTGCGCGGGGATCTCGATAGGCCGGGCGGCGGCCGGGAACCCGTTCATATTCTCGGACATAGCCGGGGTCCTCTCCGGGAGCGCGGCGGAAGAGCGCCGGCCCCAGGACGCGCTGAAGCTCTTCCTGGAGTTCCTGGAGCTCAACTGCGGCGTCTACGGCCCGGAGAACGGCGTGGTGCGGGCGCGCAAGCTGATCGGCTACTGGCTCAAGGGCCTGAAGGGCGCCGCCGCCCTGCGCGGGGCCTTCATGGAGAAGAAGACCCTTAATGAGGCCCGGACCCTTTTGGTAGAATATCTCCATTCCGCCCGCTAGGAAGAACGCCTTTATGGCACAGACCGAGACCGCCGACACCCCGCTGATGCAGCAGTACCAGGCCCTTAAACGGGAGCATCCCGGGGCCATACTCTTCTTCCGCCTCGGCGATTTCTACGAGATGTTCGACGCCGACGCCAAAGCGGCCAGCCAGCTGCTCGGCGTGGTCCTGACCTCCCGCCACGGCGTTCCGATGTGCGGCGTGCCTTATCACTCCTCGGCCACCTACATCGCCCGGCTCCTCAAGGCGGGACGCCGCGTGGCCATCTGCGAGCAGGTGGCCCCCTCCGGCGAGGAAGGGAAGAAGTCCAAGCTCTTCCGCCGCGAGATAGTGCGGGTCATGACGCCCGGCACCATAGTGGAGGACGAGCTGCTGCAGTCCAAGACCGCCAGCTACCTGGCCTCGCTGCATCTGGACATAGTGGGCTGGGGCCTGGCCTGGATAGACGCCTCGACCGGCGAATTCCACGCCGCGCAGAACGTCAACGACCCGCGCTATTACGCGCTGCAGTCGCTGCTCTCCAAGATCTCCCCGGCCGAGATAGTCTCCTCCGCCGGGACGGCGGCGAAGCTCGAATCCGCCGGACTGGTCCCGCCCGGCGCGCTGCTCACCCCCTATTTCAACCCGGACGGCGCGGAACTGCCCTGGCAGCGCGGCGCGGTCTGGCGGAACAACAACCTGGCCGCCAGGACGGCCGTCAGCGCGGTCAACTACCTGCGCGAAACGCAGCCCGGACTAAAGGAGACCTTCACCCCCTCCTTCTTCGAGCCCGGCGGCCGCCTGCAGCTCGACGAGTCGGCTATAAAGACGCTCGACATCGTCGGCTCCGGGAGCGGCGACGACGCGAACACCCTCTGGGGCGCGCTGGACCTGGGCCGCACGGCCATGGGCTCGCGCCTGCTCAAGAAATGGCTGCTCGAGCCGCTCTGCGACCTGCCGGCCATAAAGGCCAGGCACGATTTCACCGGTTTCCTGGCGGAGGACCGCGAGGCACGCGAGTCGCTGGCCTCCCTGCTCTCGCAGGTGCCCGACATAGAGCGCGTGCTGGGGCGCGTCGCCAACGCCAGCGTTTCGCCGCGCGACGCGGCGGCCGTGCGCCGCTCGCTGGCCCAGCTGCCGCGGCTCAAGATGCTGCTGACCTCGCCGGCCTTCTTCGGCAAGGCCCCGGGGCTGGCCGGCGCGCTGGAGGAGGCCTCGAAGGCCCTCAACCCGCTGCGCGAGCTCCTCGACAAGGCCCTCGCCGAAGCCCCGCCCGCCAGGCTCTCGGACGGCGGCGTCATAAAG
>JAQUNT010000510.1 GCA_028717525.1 Elusimicrobiota bacterium | reverse complement strand
GGCCGAGGCTTTCCTGGCCGAGCTGCGCGGGCGCTGCGCCAGGCCGCCGGCCGAGGTCCTGGCGCGGGCCCGGGCGGCCCTGCAGGACATGGACCAGGCCCAGATCGGGACCATCCACTCCTTCGCGGCCCATCTGCTGCGCCTCTATCCCCTGCAGGCCGGCCTGGACCCGGGCTTCCGGGTCGACGAGGGCCCGGCCTTCGCGGAGCTCTTCGAGACCCGCTGGTCCCAGTGGCTCGACGCGGAGCTGGGCGAGCATGACTGCGGCCCGCGGCGGGAGGAGTGGCTGGCGGTGCTGTGCTGGGCGCCGCTGGAGGACCTGGAGGAGCTCGCGCGCGGCTTGGCCGGCTCCGCTGCGGACCTCGCGCAGGCCGGCCGGCCGGACCCCGGGACCCCGGCGCGCCTGGAGGAACTGGCCCAAGCCCTGCGCCGCGCGCCGCAAGGGCAGCCCGCGCCCAAGGGGAAATCCCGCATCCTGGAGGCTCTCTCGGGCCTGGCCGCCCACCTGGAGAGGCTGGCCGCGGCCGCAGCCAGCCCGGAGCCGGCCTTGGGGCGTCTGCGGGCCCTGGAGGCGCCCCAGTCCAAGTGGCCCGCGGTCTGGGACGAGGCCGGCCGGCCGGCCTACGAGAGCGCGCAGCGCATCGCGTCAGCCGCGTCCGCGGAGAGCGAGGCCTTGGTGCGGCGCGCCGCCCGCCTGGTGGCGCCTTTCGCCGAGGCCTTCCGCCGGGACTACGCGCGCGCGGGCCTGGTCTCCTTCGACGGGCTCCTGCTCAAGGCCCGGGACCTGGTGCGCGGCGACCTCTCCGTGCGCGAGCAGCTCAAGGCCAGGTACCGGACCTTCCTGGTCGACGAGTTCCAGGACACCGACCCTCTGCAGGGCGAGCTGCTGCTCTTCCTGGCCGAGGAGCCGGGAGGCCGGGCGCGGACCTGGGACCGGGTGCGGCCCGGGGCGGGCCGCCTCTTCATCGTGGGCGACCCCAAGCAGTCCATCTACCGCTTCCGGGGCGCGGACATCGCGGCCTACCAGGGCATCACGGGGCATCTGCTCCAGGACGGGGGGGCCCTGCTCTGCGAGCTCAGGACCAACTTCCGCAGCACGGCCGCGGTCCTGGCCCCGGTCAACGCGGTCTTCCCCAAACTCATGCGCCGCAAGGAAGGCTCCCAGCCCGACTACATCCCGGTCGAGCCGGCCGCCCCCTCCGGCGAGGGGGGAACGGCCGCCGCCGTGGAGATCGTGGCGGCCGGCCCGGAGCGCGAGGGGGGGGAAGAGCCGGACGCCCCGGCCAGCCAGAAGGCGCAGTCCGCCTGGATCGCGGGCTGGATCTCCGCGCAATGCCAGGAGATCGGCGGGCGTCGTTTCAAGGACGTGGCCGTGCTCATGCGCACCTCGAGCGCCCTGGCTCCGCTGCTCGACGCTTTCAAAGCCGCCGCGATCCCCTACGTCGTGGAGATGGAGAAGCTCTTCTACAACAGCCAGGAGGTCATCGACCTGTCCAACCTCCTGCGCGTCCTCGACGACCCGGAAGACCGCCTGGCCCTGGCGGGCCTGCTGCGCTCGCCGCTGCTGGGCCTGGCCGACGAGGACCTGCGCCTCTGGGCCGAGGCCGGCCGGCCGGGCTACCAGGAGGAGCCGCCCGCCTCCTGGCCCGCCGCCGAGAGGAGGCGTCTGGCCAAGCTCTACGCCGTCTTGCGCGGCCTGCGCAGCCGTGTGGGGCGCGTCCCCTTGGGCGAGCTCGTCAGCGCGGCTCTGGCGCAGACGCCTCTGCTCGCGGCCGCGGCCGGGGCTTACCACGGCCAGCAGAGCGTCTCCAACCTGCTGAAATTCTCCCGGCTGGCGGCCGCGGCCGCCGACGAGCGGGGAGCGACCCTCAAGGAGTTCATCTCCATGGTGGCCCGGGCCATGGACGAGTCCCGGGCCGAGGGGGAGAGCCCGCTGGCCGACGAGCACCTCGACGCGGTGCGGGTGCTCTCCATCCACAAGGCCAAGGGCCTGGAGTTCCCGGCGGTGCTGGTCTACAACCTTTCGGGGGGCAGCGCCCGCGGGGGCGAAGGCCGCGCGGTGCTGTCCGACTGGAGCTCAGGCCGTGCCGGGCTGAGCCTGAACCGTTGCGGCGCCTGCGACGCGGCCCGGGCGCTGCTGGAGGACCGCGAGCGGGAACGCCGGCAGGACGAGACCGTGCGCCTGCTCTACGTGGCGCTGACGCGGGCCCAGTCGCAGCTCATCCTGCTGGGCCAGCGCAAAGCCGCCCAGGGGACCTTGGCCGGGCTCCTGAGCGAGGCGGGGGCGTGGCCTGCGGATGGAGGCCTTGGCTCTCTGCCGGTGCACGTGGTCAGGGCCGGCCCGGCGGCGCAGCGCGCCAGCCCGGGCCGCCGGGCCGGGCTGAAATGCGCGCACCGGCTCCCCGGACCCGAGGCCTTGGCCAGGGTCCGGGCCGAGAGGCTGGCGCGGCGCGACGCGGCTGCGGCCCGCGTCTGGACCCGGAGCGCGACCGGGTATCTGCAGGAGGAGTGCGCTCCGGTCCCTTCCGGGAGAGGAGAACGCCATCCCTCCAGGGACGGCGGGCCCTTGCCCGCCGGCGCTTTGGTCGGGCAGCTCTGCCACAAGGTCCTGGCCCTCTGGGATTTCCGCAGCCCGGCCGACCCGGCTGCGGCTGTGGCCGCGGCCTGCCTCGGTTCGGCCATGGGCCAGCCGGAGGCGGACTGGGCCGCGGCTCGCGGCGAGGCCGAGAAGGTCCTGAGAGCCTTCT
>JAQUNT010000509.1 GCA_028717525.1 Elusimicrobiota bacterium | reverse complement strand
CTGGATGACGTTGGAGACGTTCTTGCCCTCGTAGAGGATGTCGAAGACCTTGGCCGTGTCCTGCAGGTCCGGGTAGGAGTCCAAGGTGATGCGCGCGGGCATGCCGACGCGGATGCGGCCGATGTCGGACTCGTCCACCTGGGCCAGGACGATGAGCACGTCGGACATGGCGTAGATGACCGAGCTGGAGGTCACGGTCTCGCCCTCCACCACGTTCTTGAGGATGATGACCCCGGGCAGGGGCGCCACGATGGGCGTGGCCTTGTAGGTGTCCTCCCACTTCTTGAGCGTGTCCGGACCCTGGGCCCGCGCCGCGTCGAGGATGGCGGCGCGGTCCGTGGAGCTCATCCAGGCGATGATCTGGCCCTGGCTGACCCGGTCGCCCTCCTTGACCAGGAGCCTCTCGATGCGGCCCCCGATGGCCGCCTTGATCTCCACGCGATGGTAGGGCGCGATGGAGCCCGTGGCCTCCACCGTGGACTCGATGTCTGCCAGGGCGACCTTCACCGCCACGGCCTCGGCGCGGGCGGGCTTGGAGAAGCGGCTCTTCAGGGCCCAGCCTCCGGCGCCCAGCACGCCCAGGCCGAGGATCAGGATCAGGATCTTCTTCATGCTATTCCCCCAGGACCTTGCCCAGCGACTGCTCCCAGGCGGCCTGGGCCGTGGCCGCGCTGGAGCGGGCCTGCACCGCGGATTGCTCAGCGTTCACCCACTCCCCGACGATGACTTCCCAGTTGTCGAAGCTGAGCAGGCCGCTGGCGTAGCGGATCTCCGCCTCGCTGTTGCGCTGGCGCGCGGCCTCCAGGTTGGCCTCGGCCACCTGGAGCTGGTCGTGGGCGTTGGCGTAGGACGCCCAGTTGCTCTCCAGGTCCACCACGGCCGCGTCGCGCACCGTGCGCAGGTCCTGCCGCGACTGCTCCAGGCTCTTCTTGGCGCCCTGCACCGAGAAGTAGGCCGCGGTCGGGCCGCCGCCGAAGATGGGCAGGCTCAAGGTGGCCCCGGCCGACCAGTTGTAGCCGCCCGGCGGGAACTCGGCTCCCCCGCTGCGGCTGCGCGTGTAGGCGGCGGATAGGCTCGGCCACAGCGGGCTCTGGGCCGAGGCCACCGAGGCTTGGCGGCCCCGGACCGCGGCTTCCTGCAGGAGCACGTCGGGCCGCGCCGAGGCCAGCGCCGCCAGGTCCTGCGGGATCTGCGGCGGGGCCGCCGCCGTCAGAGTGCCGGTGGCCGCGGTCTCGGTGAAGTCGTCGAGGCCCAGCTGCTGGGCCAGGCTGCGGCGCGAGACGCGCAAGCCGCGCCGGGCCTGGGCCAGGCTGGCCTGGGACTGCAGGAACTGGGCCTGGGCGTTGAGCATGTTGCCCCTGTATTCCTTGCCGGACTGGTACTTGAGGGTCACGCTTTCCGCGTTGTGGCCGCGGATCTCCAGGATTTTGCGGGCCACGTCGACGGTCGTTTCCGCGATGAGGGCCTGGATGAAGGCCCGGCGGAGGCTGAAGCGCAGTTTGGCCGAGGTCTGGCGCAGACCCGCCTCGGCTTGAGAGAGGTTCGCCGAAGCCGAACGGATGCCCGCGATGTTGGACATGTTGAAGAGGTCCACGCTGGCCGAGGCCGCGGCCGAGTAGGCGGGCTGGCCGCCGCTGCCCTTGGAGGAGGAGTAGCTGTTGGACAATGACAGCGACGGCAGCAGACCGTTGTAGCTGCCCAGGTACGAGGCCCGGCTGGCCTGCCGGGCGTACTCGGAGGAGGTCAGGGAAGGGTTCTTCTCCGCGGCCAGGGCCACGCAGTCGTCCCAGCCCAGGACCCGGGCGGAGGCCGGCTCCGGGGGCAGCGGAGCCATCTGCGCCGCCCGCGACGCGGCCGGCAGAGCCAACAGGAGACTCAGGGCCAGGGCCTGGATCATGGCGGGGGGAGCCTCGACTTCTTGTGACGGGAGTCCCAGCGCGCCTGCATCTTCTGGAAGCGCTCGGCCTGCTCGGGCTTGAGGAGCTGGGCGATCTCCGCGTGCATGGAGTCGCGCAGCGCGGAGAAGCGGGTCTCGGCGTCCTCGTGCAGGGCGTCGAACTTGGGGCCGTAGCTTTCCAGGACGGCCTTGAGGGAGTCGCGCTGGCCGGGGTCCAGGGCCAGGTCCCTGCTGAACCGGCTGAGCATCCTCTCCGTGCTGGGCTTGGGCGGACGGCGGTGTTCCAGGGCGGCGCCGGTCCAGAGGCCCAGGAGGCAGCCCACCAGCACGGCGGGCACGACCTGTCTCCAATCCAGTCTCATCAGTCCTCCAAGGTGAGGGCCAGGACCTCGTCGGCGCTGGGAGGTCCCGGCAGGGCCGTCAGACGCGCCACGCCGCTGTCCGGCCGGCTCATGAGCAGCAGAGCCTCGGCCGGCTCGCTGCGGTCGGCCGCCGGCAGCAGCATGAAGCCCACGGACGCGGCCAGGGCGAAGCTCACGGCCGGGGTCAGCCAGCGCAAGAGCGCCGCGCCGCCGCCGGCCGG
Organism: Elusimicrobiota bacterium; assembly: GCA_028717525.1. Classification (GTDB taxonomy): domain Bacteria; phylum Elusimicrobiota; class Elusimicrobia; order UBA1565; family UBA9628; genus UBA9628. Next base: position 269 of record JAQUNT010000509.1, on the reverse strand, counting down.
CTCATCGAGCCGGGCCATGACCTTGGCCACGAAGGCCTCGGTCTGGACAGGCGTGGGCCGGGCCGGGGGCCGCAGGAAGGCCGCGGCGATGCGGGGCCAGAGCTGGTCCAGGTCCTCTTTGGGTTGCATGGTCCTCGCAGCTTTAGACGCTGAGGGGGTCCAAAAAGTGTCGCAGGCGGTCCGCGAAGTCCTTGCGCGCCCGCTGCAGGCGGGCCTTCACGGAGTCTGCGGAGCAGTCCATGGCCGCGGCGGTCTCCTCGTAGCTGAGG
>JAQUNT010000508.1 GCA_028717525.1 Elusimicrobiota bacterium | reverse complement strand
GGAGCGCCTGACCCTGAAGGACCTGGACACGCCCGAGACCGCGCGCCTGGCGCCCGAGCGGCTGCGGCGCCTCCGGGCCGGCGAGCCCCTGAGCTTCGAGGTGGAGCACTTCAAGAAGGACGGCGGCCGCATCCCCCTGCAGGTGACCTGCAACGTCATCCAGATCGGAGGTCGGCCGCATTATCTGGGCTTCCACCGCGACCTCACCGAGCGCAAGGGGGCCGAGGCCGCCCTGCGCGAGAGCGAAGCCAGGTACCGGGAGCTCTTCGACCGGGCGCCGGACGGCATCGCGCTGGCCGCGGCGGACCGGAGCAGCTTCATCGTGAACGAGGCCTTCGCGAGGATGCACGGCTACGGCAGCCCGAAGGAGATGGAGTCCCTGAGCCTGCTGGAGCTGGGCTCGCCCGAGGACGTGCGCCTGGCCCCGCAGCGGCGCGAGAAGCTCCTGGCCGGGGAGACCCTGAGCTTCGAGACCCGGCAGCGCCGGAAGGACGGGACCTTCATCCCGCTGAAGGTGACCTGCAACGTCGTCCGGATCGCGGGGCAGCCCTATTTCCTGAGCTTCAACCGCGACATGAGCGAGAAGCATCGCGCCGACGCCGAGCTGAGCGCCACGCAGGAAAAGATGTCCTGGCTGGCGCGCATGCCCGAGGAGAACCCCAACCCCGTGCTGAGGGTCTCCCGCGACGGGGCCGTGCTCTACGCCAACCCCGCGGCCGCCCAGGCCCCGGGCTGGGGCCAGGGGGGGATGGCCGAGCCCCTGCGCCTGCTCCTGGAGCGCTGCTGGCGGGAAGGGAAGACCGCGACCGAGGACATACTCTTGGACGGCCGGACCTACGCCGCCCTAGCCGTGCCCTTCCCGGAGGCGGGCTACGCCAACCTCTACGGCCGCGACATCACCAAGCGCCGGCAGGTCGAGGAGTCCCTGCGCGAGACCCTCGAGGAGCGCAGGCGCGCGGAACTGGCGGCGCGGCACATGAGCAGCATCCAGGAGGTCTTCCTGACCAGTCCCGACGAGGGCATGTACCAGAAGGCCCTCAACGTCGTGCTCGGCGCGCTGGAGAGCGAGTTCGGGATCTTCGCCTACATCGACGAGGCCGGCGACTTGGTCGCGCCGTCCATGACCTCGGCCGTCTGGAAGCAGTGCCAGATGCCCGACAAGCGCTACGTCTTCCCTAGGCGGGACTGGGGCCAGAGCACCTGGGCCGAGGCCCTGCGCAGCCAGTGCGCCCGCGTCGTCAACGAGCCCTCGGCCAGGACCCCGGCGGGCCATATCGCCATACGGCGCCACATGGTCGTGCCCATCCTCTACCACGGCGACTCCATCGGCCTGCTCACGGTGGCCAACAAGGCCACGGACTACGGCGAGAGCGACCTGAAGCTGCTCTGCGCCATCGCCGAGCGGGTCGCGCCGATCCTGGACGCCCGCCTGCGCCGGGGCCAGGAGGAACAGGGCCGCCACCGGGCCGAGTCGGAGAAGACGAAGCTCGAGGGGGAGTTGCGCCAGGCTCAGAAGATGGAGGCCCTGGGCCTGCTGGCCGGGGGCATAGCCCACGATTTCGGCAACGTGCTCACCACCATCGTAGGCTACAACTACTTCCTGGTGGAAGGGCTCAAGGTGGACCACCCCCTGCGCCCCTTCTGCCTGGAGGTGCGCCGGGCCGCGGAGGTCGCCGCGTCCTTCACCCGGCAGCTGCTGGCGGTCAGCCGCAAGCAGGTCGCGCGGCCGCGTGTCATGGACCTCAACGCCGTGGTCCTGGAGACGGCCAAGCTGTTCCGCCGCCTGCTGGGCGAGAGCGTCAAGTTCAGCGTGGAGACCCAGGACTCCCTCTGGCCGGTCAAGATGGACAGCGGCCAGCTCGAGCACATCCTCCTCAACCTCATCGTCAACGCGCGCGACGCCATGCCCAAGGGCGGCCGGATGATCGTCCGGACCAGGAACCTGTCCGCGGGGGAGGTCCCGCCCGGTCTGCCGCCGGAGGAGCACGTCTGCCTGGAGGTCTGCGACACCGGCGTGGGGATGACCCCGGAGGTGAAGGAGCGCATCTTCACGCCGTTCTTCACCACCAAGGGGATCGGCCGGGGCACCGGCCTGGGCCTGTCCACGGTCCTGGCCATCGTCCGCGAGCACGGCGGCGGCATCGCGGTGGAGAGCGAGCCGGGCCGCGGCACGGCCTTCCGCATCTGCCTGCCGCGCGCCGAAGGCGGGATCGCGGCCATGCTGCCAGGCCAGCTGTCCGAGGCCGTGCGCGGCGGCGATGAGACCATCCTGGTGGTGGAGGACAACGCGGCTTTGCGGGCCCTGTTCCGGAGGACCCTGACGGAGAAGGGCTACCGGATCCTCTGCGCGGGCAGCGGCGAGGAGGCCGCCGCCCTGTGCGGCGGCCAGGAGCGCATCGACCTGCTGCTGGCGGACCTGGCTTTGCCGGACACGGACGGCGTGGAGCTTTCCGAGCGGCTCTGCGCGCTGCGCCCCGGCTTGAAGACGGTCTACATGTCCGGCTATCCGGGCGGCATCGCGGGAAACATCGACAAGCTCTGCAGCGAGACCCTCCTGGAGAAGCCCTTCTCCCCGGAGACCCTTCTCAACGCCCTGCGCCGCGCGCTCGACGCGGCCCCGGGCTCAGCGGGCCCCGCGGCGTAAGGCCCTCATCCGGGCCAAGTCCCGCATGTAGGCCGGGCTGGCCATGAGCCGGGCGTGGAGTTCGTCGCCCAGCCTCCTGCCCGCCGCCATGTCCGCCGGGTAATGCAC
>JAQUNT010000507.1:2173-2754 GCA_028717525.1 Elusimicrobiota bacterium | reverse complement strand
GAGCATCGGCCCCCTGTCCGATTTCCGCCCCCCGAGACCGTGCTCCTGAACGACCGCTCCCGCATCGAAGCCTTCCTGCGCCGGGACCCTTTCCTGCACGGCTACGAGCTCGGCGACCTCGACGAGCGCTTCTGGCCGGACACGGCCTGGTACGGGCTCGAAGACGGCGGAGAGCTCCGGGCCCTGGCCCTGCTCTACACGGGCCTGCGCGAGCCGACCTTGCTGGCCTTGGCCTCCGACGAGGCGCCCTGGCTGGCCCGGCTGCTCCGGGAGACCGCGCCCCGGCTCCCCGAGAGCCTCTACTGCCACCTGACCCCTGGCCTGCAAGAGGCTCTGGAGGGACGCTACGGCCTGGAGGCGCACGGGACGCATCGCAAGATGGCGCTCCAGGACCCGGCCCGCCTGGACGCCGCGCCCCGGGCGCGGACCGTGGAACTCGCCCCGGAGGACCGCGCGGAGCTGGAGGAGTTCTACGCGCGGAGCTATCCGGGAAACTGGTTCGAGCCCGCGCTCCTGGACACCGGGCTCTACGTGGGCATCCGGGAAGGGGGCGCCTTGGCCTGCGCGGCCGGGGTCCATGT
>JAQUNT010000507.1:0-2163 GCA_028717525.1 Elusimicrobiota bacterium | reverse complement strand
CCCGCGCCCGAGGCGCGCGGCCGCGGCCTGGCCCAGGCCGCCGCGGCTGAGCTCTGCCGCCGGCTGCTCAGGACGGTCGATCACATCTGCCTCAACGTCAGGGCGGACAACCAGGCCGCCATCTCCTGCTACCGCAAGCTGGGCTTCGCGGTCGTCGCGAGCTATGATGAGCTCCGCGCGCGGGCCCGGGGAAAAACGCTATAGTCTGCCCATGACCGCGGCCCCCTCGCCCAGCCGTCCCGAGCTCCTGCGCGCCATGAGGGCCTCGCCCCTGTTCTGCGCCCTGCGGCCGGGGCCCTTGGAGCTGGTGGCCCTGCGCGGCCAGTTGCGCGGCTACGCGGCCGGCGAAGCCGTGTTCCAGGCCGGAGAGCCCGCGGACCGCTTCTTCCTGGTCGTCCGGGGGCGGGTCAAGGTCTTCAAGCTCTCGGAGCGCGGCGGCGAGCAGATCCTCCACTGCTTCGGCCCCGGGATTACCTTCGGCGAGGCCGCCATGTGGGCAGGCGGCCGCTATCCGGCGTATTCCGAGGCGGTGGAGAGGTCGGTCCTTTTCGTGCTATCGCGCTCCGCTCTGCGCGAGGCCCTGGCCGGGAACCCCGACCTGGCCATCGGTATGATGGCCGGCCTGTCCCAGAAGCTGCGGGAGTTCGTCCAGCTCGTGGAGGACCTCTCCCTCAAGGAGGTCCCGGCCCGTCTGGCCGGGGCCTTGCTGCGCGAGGCCAAGGCGGCCGGCGGCGAGAAGTTCCGGATGCGCCAGACCAAGGCCGAGCTCGCCTCCCGGCTCGGGACCATCCCCGCGACCTTGAGCCGAGGCTTGCGCAAGTTCCGGGACGCCGGCATCATCCGCGTGAGCGGCCCGGTGATCAGCATCCTCAAGCCCGCCGAGCTGCGGCGTCTGGCCGGCGGCGACTGACCTCTCTCTGACATTATCGTGACAGAATGACTTCGACCCGCGTGCCGGAGCGCTTGACTTAGGTCAAGGCCGGGCGAGGACGGCCGTGGGATAATATCAAGGACCGACCATGACGGATATCAAAGGGGGACTACGAAGATGAGCATGTTCTGCTATCAGTGCGAGCAAAACGCCGGCGGCAAGGGCTGCCAGAAGATCGGGGTCTGCGGCAAGGAGCCCGCCGCGGCCGACCACATGGACGAGCTGGTCCAGGAATGTCTGGGCATCTCCCGCTACGCGCGCCGGGCGCAGGCCTTGGGCGCCGCGGACCGGGACATCGACCGCTTCGTGGTCGAAGCGCTCTTCACCACGGTCACCAACGTCAATTTCGACTCCGCGCGCCTGGCGGATTGGGTCAAGCGCGCCCAGTCCATGAAGGAGCGGGCCCGCAAGATGTATGAGGAGGCGGCGCGCCAGGCCGGCAAGGACCCCGAAACGGTCCCGCCCCCGGCCTGCGCGGCCTCGGTCGCGGTCAAGCTCGAGAAGCTGGGCAGCGACGTGGGCGGCCTGCAGGAACTCATCAAGTACGGGCTCAAGGGCATGGCGGCTTACGCGGACCACGCGCGCGTGCTCGGCGTGGAGGACGCGCAGGTCTACGCCTTCTTCCACGAGGCCCTCGACTTCCTGGCCGAGAATCCCGCGGACGTGGACCGTCTCGTGGGCATGGCCATGAAGGTCGGCGAGGTCAACCTCAAGGTCATGGAGCTGCTCGACCGCGGCAACACCGGCACCTACGGCCATCCCGAGCCCACCCAGGCGAGGATCACACCGGTCAAGGGCAAGTGCATCCTGGTCTCCGGCCACGACCTCAAGGACCTCGCCACGCTGCTCCAGCAGACCGAGGGCAAGGGCGTCAACGTCTACACCCACGGGGAGATGCTGCCCTGCCTGGCCTATCCGGGCCTCAAGAAGTACAAGCACCTGGTGGGCAACTACGGCGGGGCCTGGCAGGACCAGCAGAAGGAGTTCGACGCCTTCCCAGGCGCGGTTCTGATGACCACCAACTGCATCCAGAAGCCGCGGCCGACCTACCAGGGCCGCATCTTCACCACGGGCCTGGTGGGCTGGCCCGGGGTGACGCATGTCCGCAACGGCGACTTCTCGGCCGTGATCCAGGCGGCCTTGCAGGCTCCGGGCTTCGCCGAGGACGCCCCGGCCAAGTTCATCACCATCGGCTTCGCGCGCAACGCGGTGCTGGGGGTGGCGGGCAAGGT
>JAQUNT010000506.1 GCA_028717525.1 Elusimicrobiota bacterium | reverse complement strand
TCATGGCCGGGCCTCCTTGATGGGATTCCCCGCTCGAAGGATGCCCCACTTATGTTGCGTCAGGAAGGCGCCTGCAGACGTGAGCCAGTCCCCACGTCACATAAGTGCGACCGCAACATAATTCAAGTTATGTTCTGCAGAACATAACTTGTAGAAGAAGATCAGCGCGTTGAGCGCCTGGTTCTGGGTCGAGGCGCTCACGTGGGATTGCGTGGCGAGGCCGGACAGGAACCCGCTGACCTCGGCTTCGCCCAGGGCTTCCAGGTGGACGCCGGCATGGCCGCGCAGGAAGCGCTCGGCCCAGGACGCATAGATTGCCTCGGTGCTGGGGCTGAAGTGCTTGGCGCGCACCGCGGCCCGCAGAACCTGGAGCAGGTCGTGGATCTCCTGCGCCTCGGCCAGGGATAGGTCCGGCCTCTTTGGAGCCGCGGCGGCGGGGGATGGCCCGATGCCGGGAGCCACGATCACCTCTTCGCCGGCGAAGAGCTGCCGCAGCTTTTCTACGGCTTTGTCGTAGCGGGGCACGGACCAGTGCTTCTCATCGTTGTGCCAGCGCCGGCCCGCCACGGTCTTGATCTTCTCCACCCGTTCGGGCGAATAGGGGAAAAGCACGATGAGCCTGCCCGGCTCTCCCGGCCTGATCCTTATGGATTCCATGTCGCGGCCCTCGTTACTATATATACGAGGAGGACGCCGATAAGTTCCCTTTCGTCGTGCGGCGCCGGCTTGCGAAGCTCGCTACGAAATCCCGAGGGCGCGTGCCCTAGTCCGGATAGCCGACCGGGATGATGTAGAGAGGCTCGTGGTCCTTGGGCAAGGCCAGAGCCTTCTGCACGGCCGCGTCGTCCATGGCTCCCACGGACACGCCCCCCAGGCCCAGGGCCGCCGCCTGCAGGAGCACGTTCTGCGCCGCGTGCCCGGCTTCCAACTGCGCGTAGCGCGGTCCCCGGTCCCGGTACTTCCCCGTCATCCGGGAGTAGACCGCGCAGACCACCAGGGCCGCCGGCGCGCGGCGCACCGCCTCCTGGCCCAAGGCCGCCTCCGAGAGCGCCGCGCGCGGGTCCTGGCTCGCCAGCGGCTCCAGGGCGTGCGGCTCGGGCAGGTAGCGGAAAAGCCCGGCCTTGGTCGCGGCGTAGACTTCCAGGGGATAAAGGGCGCCGGCCGAAGGCGCGGCGCGCAGGCCCAGCCCCTCGCGCCTGGCCGTCACGCCCTGGGCCGCCCATAGGAGCTGGCCCAATTGCGCCCGGCTGAGCTCCTTCTTGCGGAAGCTGCGCACGGAGCGCCGAGCCGCGATGGCCGCCTCGATGGAGACCTTGCCTTTCAGGGCGGGCTTGGGCAGGGCGATCGGTTCCGCCATGGAGGCAGTCTCCATGCAGGCCAAAATAGCGAGGCTCACCGGCAGAGCCCGGCTCATGGCTTGGGCTGGTCTGGGCTCTTCAGGTCGAGCGCGAGCTGGACCTGGCGCCGGGCCCTGAGGTCCTTTATGCCGGAGGCCGCGCGGCGCGCCGCCGCGGCCGCGGACTGCAATATGCGCAGCAGCCGCCTGTGCACGGAGCGCAGGCGCGAGGCCGACGGATCGCCGCTCAGGGCCTGGGCCTCGTCGGCCACGACGCGCGCGGTCTTCTCCACCAGCCGGCCCATGGCCGGTCCGATGACGGGGAGCCGGCCCAAGGTCCGGCGCAGGGCGCTCTGGCGGCGCGGCGCGGCCTGGCCGCTCGGCCGCCGCGGCCGGATGCGCCACTCCTCCAGGCCGTCATCCACGGTCCGGTAGAGCTCGGCCAGGCTCTCCTCGCCGTACTTCTGGGTCAGCCCGGCCAGATTGCTCGGGCTGGGGATGCGGTCCTGGCAGCCGATCCCGCAGAAGGTCCGCCAGGGGATGGAATCCCGGACCGCCCCGGCCAGGGCCTCGTAGCTGAGCCGGTGCTTGCGCCGCAGGTACATCAGGCGCAGGTAGGTGGCCACGGGCAGGCCCGGGCGGCCGGTGCGCTCGTCGAAGCGGCGCACGAAGGGCTCCATGAAGCGCTGGTCCTGCAGCAGGGCGTCGACCTGGGCCAGTTCCTCGGGCAAGGCGCGCGCCGCTTCGGGCAGGAGGCTGTCCCAGAGGTCCGCTCCCTTGGGCGTAAGGCGCAGCATGGCTCTATTCTACCTCTTAGCGGTCCAAAGCGTGCGGCCGCGACTCGGCCCAGGAGGCCTGGGAGATCCGTATGAACTCCGCCTTGCGCCAGAACTCCTTCAAGTCATGGGCGCCCGAGTAGCTCATGCCCGAGCGCAGGCCGCCCGCCAGCTGGTGGACCACCTCGGCCACCGGACCCCGGTAGGGGGCCGCGGATTCCACGCCCTCCGGGACCACCTCCGCCACCTCGATGGGGTCGAGGTCGGCTTCGCAGTTGTGCTCCCGCTTCTTGCGCGACAGCGTCGCGGTCAGGCTCGCCATGCCCCGGTATATCTTGTAGCGCGCCCCGTCCCTGATCACCGTCCAGCCCGGACTCTCCTCCGTGCCGGCCAGAAGGCTGCCCAGCATCACGCAGGAGGCTCCGCCCGCCAGAGCCTTGGTGATGTCGCCCGAGTCCCGGATGCCCCCGTCCGCGATGACCGGGATCCCGTACTCCCGGGCCGCCCGCGCGCAGTCCATGATCGCGGTCAGCTGCGGCACGCCCGAGCCCGACACGATGCGCGTGATGCAGATCGACCCCGGCCCCACCCCCACCTTGATCCCGTCGGCTCCGGCCTCGGCCAGATCCCGCGCGCCCGCGTAGGTCGCCACGTTG